>CAZHUT010000009.1:0-24634 GCA_964535545.1 uncultured Candidatus Saccharibacteria bacterium
CTCGCAAGCAATGGACATGTCATGGGCGAATTCAAGAATCGAACATGGTATACCTGGATTGGCTATACGACATTTGCTGTTATGGTTGTCGCCAGTGTTGCCACAATCATTTCGTTTTTCCTCTAAAAACGTTATACTACTGCATATATGATTTCAAAATGCATTTACAAAGGCATTACCTGGATTGATCTCGAGTCTCCAACTCGCGAAGAAATTGACTCAATTCACGAAATGTTTGATTTGCCAGATTTGGTCGCTGAAGAACTGCGTTCTCCACTTTTCCCTGCTAAGGTAAATCGGTACGGCAGATGTATTTATCTTGTCCTGCATTTCCCTGCGTTCTCAAAAAAGGCCAACAAGGTTGTCGAGCAGGAAATCGATTTTGTCATCGGCAAGGATTTCATCATTACTGCCCACTATGAACCGGTGAATGCTATTACTGAGTTTGCCAAGCTGTTCGAAATCAATTCAATGCTTGATCGTGGCGTCGAATTGTCACATGCCGGCCATCTTTTTTACTACGTCATTCAGGAAATGTATCGCTCTACTGCGGCTGAATTGGAGACAATCAATGATTCCATTCGAGACATTGAAAACCATGTGTTCATGCATCGCGAAAACCGCATGGTTGGCGTTATTTCAGCAGCAAACCGCACCCTGGCTGATTTCAAGCAGTCTACACGCTTCCATAATGAGACACTGGCATCGTTGGAACAGGCCGGCACTGAATTTTTTGGCCGAGAATTTGCGTATCAGTTGAGTGCCATTATCGGCGAATACCGCAAGATCCAAAAGACTATTGATGATCACAAGGAAATTCTCCGCGATCTGCCAGAAACAAATGACTCTCTTTTGACGGCAAAAACAAACGACATTATTACAAAGCTTACTATCATGAACTTTGTGATGCTGCCGCTCGGTCTGTTGGCTTGGATCTTTGCAATGCCTATCGTTTCAGGACCGCTCTTGCGCGACAACACTGATTTCCTTATAGTCATAGCAGCGATGGCGCTCACTGGCCTCGTTATGATTATCTACTTCAAGAACAAGCGATGGCTCTAAAAATCTACAATTCCCTCTCTCGAGAACTCGAAGAATTCAAACCACTCAATGCTCCGCATGTCGGGCTCTATACCTGTGGCCCGACGGTCTATAACTATCCACATATTGGTAATTACCGCGCCTACATTTTTGGTGATATTTTAAAGCGCACGCTTTCTTATAATGGTTTCAAGGTGAAGCACATCATGAATCTGACTGACATCGATGACAAGACGATTCGTGATTCTCAGAAGGAAGGAAAATCACTGAAGGAATTTACTGAATTTTATACTGAAGAATTTTATAAGGACCGAGATGTTCTTAACATCATTCCAGCTGACAAATATACCAAGGCAACTGATTTCGTTCCTGAAATGGTTGCAATCACAGAAAAGTTGATTGCCAATGGCCACGCATACAAAGGCGAAGACGGCAGTACGTATTTTTCTCTTAAGTCTGACAAAGAATACGGTAAGCTTTCGCATATCGACGTGAAGACACTTGAAGACAATGCTTCAGGCCGCATGCGCGCCGATGAATATGACAAAGACAATGCGCAGGATTTTGCCCTCTGGAAAGCATATGATGCCGCAGACGGCGATGTGTTCTGGGAAACATCTCTTGGTAAGGGCCGACCAGGCTGGCATATCGAATGTTCAGCAATGAGCATGAGCGAGCTCGGTGAAAGCTTTGATATTCATACGGGCGGTATCGACAATATGTTCCCGCATCACGAAAACGAAATTGCTCAGTCCGAATGCGCGACCGGCAAGCAGTTCGTAAAATACTGGATGCACAATGCCTGGCTCTTGGTGGATGATAAGAAAATGGCAAAGTCGGCTGGCAATTTCTACACATTGCGCGACGTCATTCAGAAAGGATTCAATCCGCTCGCCTACCGTTTCCTATTACTTGGAACGCATTACCGAACACCGGTGAATTTTACTTGGGAAGCTATGAAGGCCGCTGAAGCAGGATTGATGGGCTTGTACCAGTTCTACATGTTTCTTGGAAATGAAAAAGGAACTATTTCCGAAGACTATAAAAAGAAATTTACCGAAGCAGTCAGTAATGATTTGAATACGTCACAGGCGCTTGCTGTAGTTTCTGAATTGCGTCGCGATACGACACTCTCAAATGCAGACAAGAAAGCAACACTTCTGGATTTTGATACAGTTTTGGGACTTGGATTTGAAAAATTAGATTCACTTAAGGCAATTCCTGAAGAGATTCAGGCAATGATCAAAGAGCGTGACGAAGCTCGCCAGGCTAAGGATTGGCAAAAGAGCGACGCGCTTCGCGCGTCGCTCCAAGATGCCGGTTATAATGTTTACGATACTTCGGACGGTACCGTTGTAATGCCAAAACTGTAAATTTAGTTACAAATTAACCCACAACGACACCCTCTTTGATCCATCCGGCAGCTGTAGGATATTTACTCCGATTTCATGGATACCCTCGCCTGAATTATCGATTACTTCTACGCCAGTAGGAGTCTTCTTTACCTTATTTCCAGCAATAGTTTGCCCGCTTTCAGTATGTGATGGCCTTGTAACAACCTTTAATCCTTGCGCGCTGATTGCCGCAGTATAGGTTGTAATAATGTGCTCAATGCTTTCGTGTGAGATAAAAATAATGTCAGCACCAGCAGGCAATGTAAGATCAGGATTAATTATTGAAGCTTGGCGAGTGTTCGCGCTCAAAACATCGGTATCGTTTGGCATAGGGAAATTTGCAGGAAACATGGCTTTCGCCCCAGCCAGTTTGTTTTGATCAACAGGAGACTTTTGTAACTGATGAATTTCGTTTGTAGTCGCTTGGTTCTTTACGAATGTCAGTAGTGACTGTCCAAATAGCTTTCCAGTAATAATAACGATTGCAATCATCACTAAGGCGTTTAAGATGACAAACCAGGTTGCCCGGCCCCAGCTTATCTGATAGATGTGTTTTGCTAATATAAACGGCGTTAAAAAGGCGATAATGCTTAAAATTAATCCGATTGGAAAAATACCAATTATTTTACCTATTGATGTAATTATTCCTCCAACTCCAAGGATAAAAAGTGCGGAAGCAATGTTTGCGTTTTGCAGGTTCATAATGCGAGACACTCCCCAGGTAATGATAAGAGAAATGACCCACATGACGATAGTAAATCCAATACCTATTCCACCAAGCACAGAACAAGCAAGGCCGACACCAACTACAAATAAACCCAAACTACTGGGTAGGCTTTGTGACCATTTTTGAATCGAATCCATAAAAAAGTATTAGTTTAGTAATACTTGGATTGTACCATATCGGAAAAACAAAATTCTTAAATTCCCTCCTCTCGCAATTTCTCTATCTGCTCCTTCGCCTTCTTCGAAAGCTTCTCCGGAATTTTGATATTGATTGTCAGCAGCAAATCACCGCGTTTCTTGCCATGCGGTACGCCTTTTTCTTTGACGCGCAGAATTTCAGTCGGCTGCAAACCCGCAGGAATCTTAACTGTTAATTTACCTTCAAGCGTATCGATTTCATATTCAGCACCGAGCAATGCATCAGTAAGTTTTACATCTAGGGCGCGAACGAGATTTACTCCAACTTTGCGGTATACAGGATCTGGTCGGACAGAAACTTGCACGTGTAAATCACCCGTAGGTCCATTATCAATCACTTCACCATATTCACGTACGCGAAGTGTCTCACCGCTTTCAATACCCGGAGGAACAACGACAGTCACTTCTTCAGATTTGGTTTTCACACCTGCACCTTTGAGTGAAATCGTTTTCTCAGTTCCAAAAACAGATTCCTTAAATGTAACTTCAATCGCAGCATTGATATTTCTTCCTCGTGGAGTTCGTTGGCGCATGCCGCCACCGAAGAATGAGCTGAAAATGTCTCCGAGGTCGTTCATTTCAAATTCAGCACCGCCGCCATTTTGGAAGCCGGAAAAGTCAAATCCGAAATCATTCGGATTGAATCCGCCCTGGAAACCGCCATATCCGCCGCCTCCCATGCCGTTTACGCCCGCTTCGCCAAATCTGTCATATTGCGCGCGCTTCTTTTCATCAGAGAGTACCTGATATGCCTCGTTTACTTCCTTGAATTTTGTATCGTCGCCATTGTTTTTGTCCGGATGATACTGGTGAGCCATTTTGCGGAACGCTTTTTTGACTTCATCCTGAGATGCGTTCTTTTCTACACCCAATATCTTGTAAAAATCTTTTGCCATACGACAGTATTATACGTTTCAACAAAATTTCCGCAAGCGCGAAAAATAAGTAAAAAAGCCCCCGATTGCTCAGGAGCTTTATATTAATGTAAGTGATGTAAAATCATATTTGTACTGAGCTAGGATCCTTTGTTGGAACCGGAATCTGTTTGTGCGGTTGCTCTTTATTGCTTTTTTCGATAGCTTCCCGCCAATCTTTTATCAAGTAAAAGAAGTCTTCTGTTGTCGAATCATTTTGCAACACAAGGCCTACCTCATCCGAAAGCAACACCGCCATGCAGTTTGTAATCTCAGTAGTAATACCTTGTGGGGTACTCATCTTTTCTGTTGTTCGCGCCGTACCGAGCGATAGCTCATCGGTTAAGATAGATGATTGGCTGATAGCAATTGTTATATCGCTTTCTTCGTCATCTAACTTCGTAGCATAGCTCAAGCGTATTTTTTTCTCGGCTGTTATCATTACCGAATATACTATCGGTAATTTCATAGCCCCTTCCTGTTCACCATTTACCATTTGGCCGGTGATAAGTAGATACCCGCTGCCGCTGTGGTAGGCATAGCAGTCAATGCCCGTTGTGGTTTGTTGAAGTGTTTCAAGGTCTACGTTGTGTTTGTGGCGGCAAGCAGAAAAGCCCAACAAAAACGTTGCGAGTGCGATGTAAAAGATTTTTTTCATAGTGACAGTTTTTTTGTAACCATACCATAAAAGAAGGGATTGTCAAAAAAACAACCGTTGCAAAATAAATTGCAACGGCCGGTATGTTTGGCTTAGGTTTCCTAAGCTATGGCGTTGAGTCTTTCGACTTCAGTTTTGAATTCATCAAGTATGATGTCTTCCCTGCGCACATTGTATGCGTACTCAATGGCGGCAGGTTTAAAAGTAACTAATGTTCGTAGTGATTCTTCCGGATTCACAAACACATTTTGCGCGCCCTCAGAAAGGTACACTTTGTCGTTATTTTGTGAACGGGTTTTCAGAAATGATATGAACTTTGGTTGTTCTTCATAGATGAATTGTGTTGGGCTGAAGATTCTGCCTTCGGCCGCAAATTCATCCACCAGTCCCATCGAGGCCCAGAGCCAGTACATCGCTCCTCTGCCAAGGTGGGCTAAATCGGCATCCTGCATGACACGGGCGAACCGGTCATTGATCTTGCCGCGGTTTCCAAAAATTGTGGCAAAGATGTCGTCACGCGCTGCAGCCATGGCCTGATCTTTGGTCATGCCCATTATTTTCAAATCATCTTCGTCATATACCAGCGAAGTAAGCTCGAATGAACGAATTTCGTCATACACGCGCACTCTTCCTTCATGTCCGGCATCGTGAGTTAATCCGCTCATTGCTACGCGGTTTATCTCTTTTCGTTCAGCGCCTTCTGCGATCAGTATCATGATGGCGCTTTCGGTAAAACCGAGCATGTGGCCAAAATTATGATACGGGTTTTTGTTGGCGATGATTGCCGCGCGGTAAATCATGTCGTAGGTAATATCACTGTGTTCGATGATGTAGTTAACTTTATTTAGGTTTTCGCGTTTCCTAAAAAGTTTTTTTGTAATGAATTTATCAGTTTCGCTTTTCATATCTGAGAGTATTTGGTATCTCACTTATATTATACCACAATTTTAAAAAACAAGCAAGCTAAAAACCCTTATTTTGTAAGGGTTTTTAGGAGATTCTATTTACTTATCTCGATTCCTAACTCTCTGAGCTGTTTCGCCGAAATTTCACTTGGCGAACCCATCATGAGGTCTTTGCCTTCGCCAGTCTTTGGAAATGCAATGACTTCACGGATGTTTGGCTCGTTCTGAAGAATCATGACGATACGATCGATACCAGGAGCGAAGCCGCCATGTGGAGGCGCACCAAACGTAAAGGCTTCGAGCATGTGAGCGAATTTCTTCTGCTGTTCCTCTTCAGAAACGCCGATGAGATCGAATACTTGCTTCTGTTCAGCGCGATCATGAATTCGGATTGAGCCTGATGAAAGTTCGTAGCCGTTCAAGACCAAGTCGTATGAGTTTGCACGAATTGAGAAGAGGTCTTCCCCTTTCATGAACTTCTCTTTGTCGTCTGGATGAATCTGGCAGAATGGGTGGTGTGCAGCCTGGATTTCGCCTTCATCTGTTTTTTCAAACATTGGGAAATCGACGATCCATGCAAATGCGAGTTCATTTGGATCTTCTTTGTTTACGCGAAGATCTGGCTTGTCTGAACCATATTTTTCCATTGATTCCTTGTATGTAAGACGTGGGAATGGAATCTGAGTGATTTTCTTTTCTGGATACAGTTTCTGAACCATTTCGATAAACATCGGTTCAGTGTAGGCCAACACTTCCTCTTGGGTCACGAATGACATTTCGAAGTCGAGCTGGGTGAATTCTGGCTGACGGTCACCACGAGTGTCTTCGTCGCGCATGCAGCGGGCAATCTGGAAGTAGCGTTCGAAACCTGCAACCATTGAAAGCTGCTTGAACTGCTGCGGTGACTGTGGCAATGCGTAGAACTTGCCGTTGAATAGTCGTGATGGCACGACGTATTCGCGTGAGCCTTCCGGTGTTCCCTTCATGAGGATCGGAGTTTCGATTTCGATGAAGTCATTCTTGTGCATGTATTCGCGGAAGAACGTGATGATCTTGTCGCGCATGCGAATGTTCTTCTGCATGCGTTCGCTACGAAGATCCAAGTACTTGTACTTCATGCGCAAGTCTTCGTTAATGGCGCGAGTATCGCTGCCGAGTTCGAATGGTGGCGTTTCTGATTCGTTCAAGACTTCGATACCGAGAATTTCGAGTTCGATATCGCCGTTCAAAACGCCTTGCTTTACGTTTCGCTCGGGACGCTTATTAACCTTTCCTGTTACCTTCAAAACCCACTCCGGACGAACCTTGTTCGCCACTTCGAGTGCTTCGGCGTGCATTGGAAGCGCCACGCCCTGGACCTTGCCCGAGAAATCGCGCATGTCCATAAAAATCATTTTTCCTTGATCGCGGCGGACATCAACCCAGCCGGCAATCACGACTTCTTCGCCAACGTGTGAGGCGAGGTCGCGTATAAATAGTCTACCTACCATAGATATACTTAGAGGGATATAAAAAATCGCCTCTTCAAATTAACTGTTAATTAATTTGCAGGGGCGATTTTTCGTCGCGGTGCCACCCTACTTTATCGACTCATTGACTGCTATATCGGGCTTACCCGTGAGGTTCTACTCCTCTGGAAATCCAGACTTTCTTCCCCATGCCTTCCCTGTGTCAGCAGGATCAACGGCATACTGATAGTAGCAAGGTCAAATGCCAAAATCAAGCTTGATTTATAAGGCTTATATTCATTGACAGATATATATAAACATGGTATAATATAAAAAGTTAAGTTAGTTCCTTTCCAAACATTGTTTTGAAGGTTGCCGGCAAACAAGTTACAGAAGTATTAACGGAGACATCAAGTACTGCGGTTGAAAAACTGGAACACTACGATTACAGCACCAACACCAGAGTACTTATTGGCCGCGCTATCAAGTTCTCTAACGGCACATTACTGATATGCCAGTTTGGTTCCGATTCAACAGATAAGAATAATGTGCTTAGCACTGTAGAAAACGGCCAATGGAAAGATCACGACTTTGGCGTGAGGAATCTAAAAATGGATGGTGAGGATTATATCGTTACTGTTCCGGGCTACAATGCAGGAATTTGCCGCGGTCCTCAGCGCATTGAAGTAACATTCATATGCCACAGAAGAGGCGGAGCTTCTCACTAAACATATTTAAACTTACAGTTGCCATAACTGTTTTGGTTAAATCCCTTCACGCGAAAGCTGAGGGGATTTTTTTATATTTAAAAAAGGGATTCCATATGGAACCCCTTTGAATCTTTTTTTGTGATGTGTTTAATGTATCACCGTCATCAGCACTATTCCAGCAATGAAGAGACTAAAGGCCACTTTTTTTGCCGTCGTAATTTTTTCATCAAATTTGTGTACACCAATTGCCGCAGGAATGAGCAGCCCAATAATTGAGCGGACAGATAAAGAGTACGAAGTCGGCCCCATACTGAATGCAGCCATGGCAAGCGCAAACGATATGGCAAATAATATGCCAATAACAGTCAGTCCCCAGAAACGACTTCTGATTTCATTGAAGTGATACTTCTCTTTAAAAAGAGGTATTAAAATAATGAAAACTAAAGTTGCTCCAAGCGAGTTGATGAGCGTATAGAATGTTGAAGAGTTCTTAACGGAATTCATGGCTACCTTATCCAAGCTTGAACCAACAGCAAAACAACATGTTGCAGCTAGCATATTAAGGGCAGCTCTACGAAATTTTTTCTCTTTCTCTTCTGATTCATGCTTATGCATGATAAGTAGAATTGTTCCTATGGTAATGCATACCATTCCTACCCAGCCTGTAAACGAAGGTGTTTCTCCGATAAAGAGTGATGTAATAGCATTTAGTACGGGCCATACACACACTATAGGCATAACATGTGATAATTCCCCTTCGCGCATGGCGCGGTAATAGAGAAGTGTTTGTATTGGATACAATACTGCCCAGATTACTAAAAGTGGCCACCAGAACGCCCAGGGTAAATGCAAGATATCTTTTGGTATCGGTGCATACAGGCACAGTGCAAGTAATGGCAGAATGGAAAACAGTTTGATGATGAATCCCATACCAAAGTCTCCAAATACTTTTGTTAAATCTTTTTCATAACCTTTGCGGGTTGCAGCAATAATAGAAGCCAGTACGGCTAGGGTGAACCAGTTGATCAATGTGTATATATTTATGAAGTGAGTAAATACAGAAAATGCGAGCATGCGCTCGCTTGCTCTGTGCTTACCCACTTGTATTTTAAGTCAGCTTATTTTCAATTTAATACATGTTTTGAGCTCTGTCAAATATGCTTACTGCACCTCCTTTTGATAGCAGCTTTCACAGTAGATGATCTCTTTGCGATCTGGAGAATAGGAAGTCTCAAACTCGGTTGAACATGTCGCTGCGTGGTCGTGGTTCGTCTTGGTGCACATGCAGTTTCGCTTCCAGAGCATGCGCGGATTGCGTAGGGCGAATCGGGCCTTTCTGCGGCAGGTAAAACATTGATTCGGAACAGGAATACCAAGTTTCTGATACAAAATGTATTCATTCTCGGTAACTTTAAAGGCCTTGGCGCACATTGGATTTGCCCGCTTCAGTTCCTCGTTGGTTTGCGTGATGCATTCTATTATTTCGCCCGTGATAGTGGATGGCGTTGCTTCGCTTCTTTCCGGAATGGCTGCAACCTTCATGGTTATCTGATAGTTTGATTCCGGTCGGTCATACCAATTGTAACCTTTGGCGAGCGTTTCTTCTTTGGTAAGTGGAAAATATTCTTGAGCCATGGATTCGTTATAGGCGAATGGCGACACTTCTCCCGGAAAATATTCTCCCCACTCGCCTGTCTGCCTCATGTGCTCGATAATTTTTTTCTTGAGATCGAGATATTCTTCTTTTGTGTATTGTTTGTTAAGGATGCAATATTGATTTTTCTTCAAGCCAAAGCAGCCGAAACAATCGCTTACTCCAAAGCACATGTCGCAGTAGCAAGAATCAGTAATGGTATTGAAACAGCTGCGTGCCACAATCGAATGGTGAGGTATTTCCACTCCTTGAATCTCGTATGAAAGCTGTCCGACGATTATTTCAGTACAGTCTCTACAATCTTCTGTTTGAGACCAGGCATCCTGCATGTATGCAGTGTCTTTATTGTCTCGGCAATTGAATGCGAGGCGGGCACGCTGGGTGTTTTCTATATAGTCTCCCGAAGATTGTTGGGCTTGAACGCCATGGAAATATTTTACTGGCTGAGCATATTTCAATTCTGAGAATTTTTGCCGAGCTTCTTCCAAGAAACTTCTGCTCATTTCGGCAATTCTTTTCCTGTATTCATCTTTGCCAATATTTTTATTGAACCAGTGGAATTGCTTATTGCGCAAACCGACACAGCCGAAGCAATCAGTGCAACCGCGGCAATCACTTGAGAGATAGACGTTTACACAGTCGGAGCAGTTTTCGCACCAGGCACAGTTTGAGCAATTAGTGAGGTTGATCGAATCAAAGCAGAACTCACACTTCTCGGCCATGTAGCAATCGCCCGTCATAAAGCATTTCTGGCACCAGCTTCCATACATGCATTTTTCACATCGATCGCTCGTCACATGCATGTAACAGTCTTTATTATTGTTCGCTTGGTTGGTGTATTCACTGTTAACACTGTTTGAATTTACGAGAGCAAGGTGTGGCACTGCTCGTCGAAGTTCTTCATACTGTTCGAAAAATGGTCGGTTGAAATCAAAATCTCGCCCGTATGATGTTGGGTCCCAGGCATCTGATTTCCAATATTCCTGCTCATACACTGGAAATGGCGCTTCGGGTCGATAAATTGAGACGATAGATTTTTGGGTGGCGCTGCAAGTACGGCGATACATCGTCCATTCATTTCGATCGAGCAGACGGCGAATATATCGGCACTGTGGGCAGAGGGTTGGCTTTGGTACGCCGATTTTTTCATAAAAGCTGATATCGTCGGCCGTTGGTTCAAAAGTGGTTGAGCATTTGGCGCAGGTTGTTGCGTTCATGTCCCAAGTATAGCGCTCACACTGGGTCTGTAAACTATCTTTTGCATACCCGGTAAAAAGTGTCATTTTTTGACACTTTATGGTAGGGTTCAAATATGTTGTTCTCACGGAATACATCGGTTACAGTTGAAGAATTGATTATCGAGACCTTGGGCGCTCGCGCTTTGAGCGGCCCTATGCTTTTTGAAAGAATAAAGC
Organism: uncultured Candidatus Saccharibacteria bacterium; assembly: GCA_964535545.1. Classification (GTDB taxonomy): domain Bacteria; phylum Patescibacteriota; class Minisyncoccia; order Phycocordibacterales; family UBA9973; genus DALYCO01. The sequence continues at coordinate 11,064 of CAZHUT010000009.1, forward strand.
AGAGATTGCCAAAAACGCCTAAAGAAAGCTATTACCGCATACTCCGTTCCCTGCTTAAACAGGAAGTGATTACGAAGTATGGGAAAATGTTCAGCGTCAATCGCCATTGGCTCCATCAATTGTATCGCTTCAGCAAACCTCAGATAGAATTCGGAAAGAATTCAAAGCTGAGCGTCTTGTCGTTTGAAGATGGCGATACGATTACCTACAAATTCAAGACGCCAAACTTGATGGGCATTTATTGGGCGCATCTCTATGATACAGTTTTTCAATTCCATTACCCAGAAATTCCAATTCTTGTTTTTCATCCTCATGAGTGGTTAATACATGCCCGCGTAGAATCCGAAACTTTTTTCTTGAAGCGTTTTTCAGAGGATGGAAAGCGATGTCTGTTCTCAATCGGCGGCATAACGGAGCTTGATAAAGAATTTAAAAAGAAATGGTCAAGCAAATATTTAGAAATTGCCACTGGCGCATCGTATGGGCTTAAAAATACTGAGTATCTTAACGTCCTCGGCGACTTCATTTTCAAAGTGACTGTCAGTGCGCGGTTTGCAAAAGACATCGATACTTTCTTCAAGAAATATAAAACAGTTGATGATGAAAATCGCCAGGAACTGATTGATCTCTGTAACCGCAGTGATGCGGTTAAAATGGTTTTTACCCGCTCAAAAAAAGAAGCCGATAAGTGGCGGGCAAAGTGGAAGAAGGATTATCTACTAAAATAGATTCATTGCCAGTAATGGTTTTTCGTGGTACAGTAAAAGTCATTTCAAACCTCACGTTTTTTAAAATCTGCGAATAAACAGTTATGAAAAAAGTATGTTTTTCCCTGTTACTTATGGCGTTGCATTATGCAGTGTTCTCACAAAAAGAAAACACTAAGGATAATGTCCTACAGTTACTACCGGAGGCTGATGTGCGACCGCGCTTACCTCGCGTTTTGGGTATTTCGCATATTGACACGCTTTATTCAACCTCAATTACCTGCTATACCGATACTAACCTTATGAACTACTATTTTTCTGAGTTGGCCAAAGAAACCAATCCTGAAAATGTGGTATTAGTTGTTGAAACCCGTGGCCCGATACAGTTCGATGGTGTCATCCACAAAGAACCATCGGTCTGGATTACGCACACAATGCGAGAACTTGGCTTTACGCGTTGGGTTGGTGTTGATATACGTACACTCTCGGATAGTATGTACTTCAATGCGCTTCAGTTCATGAAGCGTTTCGCACGAGATTATTTTGAAACCCATGTGTTGCTCAATAGCTTTGATAAACTCGGATTTCAGAATATAACTACTGCACCGATTCGACCGTTGGCACGTGTAGAAGTTGATTCTGCATGTGGTGCGCTTGCTGTCATTTATGAAAAGCGAGCATATGAAAAACATATACTGGAAGTTGCTGACGCCATTACACAACGCATGTATGTTCCAGTTATTATCACTGGCCGGAATCATATCCCTGTTTTACAACAGCCTTGTTTACTACAACGCAGTCGGACTGAAGATATGAGTGATATTAGAGATAGCTATGTTACTTCCAGAGCTCTAATTAATATTCTAGAGTACTTTGAAACACACTACGGGCTTACGTTTTACAATTCACCGTATCAGGATGCTTCATCATCGGGTATGCTGACTAAATAGTTCAATCATCTGACGCTATAATTTGTGTCAGATGATTTTTTTATTCCTGTAACATTTTTTAAATAGTCTCGTCTGTATAAGTACAGCGGGGCACGCTAAAATGCCAGCAAAATAAGCCCACTTGTTCCCACTAAAAACAATTGGGCTTTTGCTTATTTTAGGCTTCTAAATAACCTCTTTTTGATAGCAGGACTCGCAATAGACGATTTCAGGGCGGTCTGGCGCAAAGCTTGTCTCAAAGCTCGCCCCGCATGGTTTGTCGCCGTGTGTATGAGCGACGGTGTTTGTATATGCTCCGTTCATCGATTTCTCTCCCCCGCACGTGCATGTTCCCGTCCACAAATGCACCGGTCCACGTTCAGCATAAAGCACTTTCAGTCTGCAGAAATAGCACGCTCGAGGAATTGGTATGTTGTTTTGTCGATAGAACAAGAGTTCTTGAGCGGTTATACGATAGTTGCGATTGCAGGTACCACATACCAAAATATCTTCAGTAATCGAATCGCTCACGTCTTCGATACTATCTGGAATTTCCTTGAGCGTTTCCTTGCCTTCAGTTTTGGTGAAATGTTCCTGCCAGGTAAATCCTTTGGCTGCCGCATCAGCCTGAGTCAGTGAAAATTCATCTTGAGCGACTGATTCGTTGTAATGAAATGGAGAAAGAGCTGCTGGAAAGAATTCACCATACTCCTTATCTTGCTTCATTTTTTCAATCAGTTGTGCAACTTTCTCTTCGTATTCTTCTTTACTGTATTGCTTATTAAAAATGCAGTATTTTGCGCTCTTTAAACCAACACACCCAAACACGTATTCGCATGATTGGCAGCTGTCGCTGTACAACACATTGTTTCCTTTATGGCAGTACGTAGTAAACAATGACATATATGAGTTATCAGGATTGATTGATTCATAGCACAGTTCTTGTTCCCCGCCGCTCAAACAATCATAACTATCGCGAATCGTATCGCCGCGCTCAAAGTATTTAGAATTTTCTACTCGGACCGTGATGTAGCAATGCTTTGCGTTCTTTGAATTTGTCAGATAGTCGCCGGTGCAATCCACGCTGTTAACAATGTTGGCGTACTTTCGAGGATACTGCAGGATAAAGTTCTCGTACTCTTCTTGTGCCCGCTTCGATCCAGACCACGTATTGAGTTTGTAGTCTTCAATGATCTTTTCATATTCTTCTTTTGAATACTGCACATTCTTAAAACAATACTGCTTGTTGCGAAGGCCGATAGACATGAAGCAGTTTGAGCAATTTCGGCAATCGTAACAGTAGGCGCAGTCTACGAGACCAGCAGAGTTGAAAACGTATCGTGATCGGTAAGAAGAATCAACGTTGATAGCATGATAGAGATGCTCGCCACCGTTCAAGAGCACCGCAGAATCAACTACATTTTTTGCTCCGACAAGACAGACGGAATACATACAGTCTTCGACTTTCCAGGAGTTGATAACCATGTAGCAATTTTTGCCGAGGGCGAAGTAGTTGGTGTAGGCACAGTTGGTGCTGGCGATCTCGTTGTCATTCAAGACGGCAAGTGCAGGAACGCGGTTGAGCAATTGTTTGTACTGGTCGAAAAAGGGCTTGGTTGGGTCACTATCCACCGCATATTCCTTAGGATCCCACTTGTCGCTCCACCAGCATTTTGGGCAGTAGACGGGCATTGGCTTGTCAGGAGCATAAATAGACAACACACGCTCGTGGCACAGGCCGCATTCCCGAGGATAAAAATTGTAATCATTGCGCCAGGTCATGCGTCGCTGCTGGCGGCAGTCAGGGCAAAATGTAGGAGGCGGAACGCTTACTTTTTCGTAGAACGAAAAATCATCAGGTTCGATGGAGAAGGAGGTTTTGCAATTTTGGCAGGAAGAATCCATCATTATTAGTTTATTACGATCTCAGTTAAATTTTGTTTTGTCGATGTTTGATTTTTCATATTTAAGATTCCAAATATTAATGACAAAACTAAACTTGAAATAAATAAAAGAATGCTGAAATAATTTAAGAAGTGAGCAATATATTTTATTATGCGTGTTCTGCAAGGATAATCTTCTTCATTCGGAGGTACTTGACCCCTACTTAGATGACTATTAATTATCTGGCAAGATTTATCATCATAAATTACTAATATCATTGAACAAGTAAGATTTGTAATAACTGTTGCTATAAACCCTATCCAGGCTAAATCCATAAGACAGAGAGCCTTTACTTGTTCATTTAGTTGTTTAATAAATGCAAAAGATAAACCAAAAGAACCTAAAGATGCTGTTAAAATCCATTTATCAATGAAGTCAGCAAGTTTTTGTTTGTGTGTGGCGATTCCGTCAAAATTTTTTACAGCTATTTGTAATGGATCCATAATAAAATAAATTTTTATATCTAATAATTTTTTTATACCACCTCCCTCTGATAACACTCCTCACAAAACACCCTCTCCTCACTCCCTGCCTTAAACGAGCTTTTCACCGCCTTGCCGCAATTGTCGCACGTCCGGTCATAGAGCCGGAAGCCGCGAAGCATTCGGATGCGGCCCATGTGGCGGCAGTCGGGGCATTGGCGTGGGACTGGGATGCCGAAGCGTTTGAGGAGCTCTAGTTCGCCGGGAACGATGCGGTAGTATTTGCCGCAGGTGCATTTGAGAATTTCGTTTGAGAATGTGTCGGGGATGTCTTTGATGCTGTCAGGAATATCCGCCAACTGAATCGTCTCAGTATAGTTTGGTTTTGTCGGTTCGATCCAGCGGAAACCGTTCGCTTCGATTTCTTCTTTTGTCATTGGGAAATATTGTGTCGCGAATGATTCGTTATAAGCAAACGGCGAAAGATCATATGGCATGAAGTCGCCGTATTTGGAGATGCGTCCTTTTGAATCAACATAAGGATTCTTTTCGAGATCAGCAATGATCTCTGCGCGAAGTTTTTCATATTCTTCTTTAGTGTATTGTTTGTTGAGGATGCAGTACTGCTTCTTGCGTAAATTCACGCAGCCAAAGACATCATTACAGCCAAGGGCAAAGAAGCAGAAATCCTGGTTTCGGATGTTCCCCCAAGTCATAGCGCTGTATTTAACTTCAAAAGCACCTTCGCCGGTGTTGGTAACATCGATACAGCGTTCAACGCCATTGCCCCAATCCGTATAGTCGTAGGTGTCTTTAACAGGTGGTAAGGTTATAAACTGTACATAGGCGCAATCTTCTACAAGTGCTTGATAGCAGTTCTTGGCATTCTTAGATCGAAAGACGTATTCCCCGGTCGAGTTCAGGTTCATGCGGCCATGGACATACCGCATCGGGAATTTCTTCCAAACTTCGTTATACACATGCGTGCGAATTTTTTCGTGACTTGAATGCTTATCTAGTTCCATCTCAGCAATCTTCTTGTCGTATTCTTCTTTTGTATATTGCTCGTTATAAATACAGTGACTCTTGTTTCGGAGATTCACACAACCAAAACAATCAGTGCAGCCAATACACTCCAGTGAATACCATACATTCACGCAACTCGAGCAGTTGTTCGAGAAATAGCAGCGAGAACTGCCGGAACCGCCAATGGTTCCATAGACCAGTTCGACTTCCATTCCCATAAGAAGATCAGCGGAATCTTTGACATGCGCCAGTGTTGAACCATAATAGACGTTTTCGCAGAAGTCTGCAGTAAAAACGAGATAGGAATCTTTGATACTACCAGCATGATTGATGTATTCGCTATTTTTGACTGTAGCGTAATCCACCACCTTTTGCATCCAAAATGTCTTTTCTTGAAGCTCTTTGAGCTGATCAAAGAAATTTCGATTTGGGTCATAGTCGAGATATGTTGCGCCCGGATCCCATTCATCAGTCCACCAGCATTTGTTGCAGAGCACATGAAAGCCGCGTTCTGGAGAAAAGATCGAGAGGACTTTTTGGTGGCAGAGTTCGCATTCGCGCCAGTAAAAGACGCGTTCGTTGCGGAACATGAGGCGGCGTTGAAAACGGCAGTCGGGACAGAAGGTTGGAGCTGGAACTTTCAACTTATCGTAAAAAGCGAAATCGTCGGTGTCGATTGTGAAGGATTGTTTGCAGTTTTGGCAGGTGCGGGTTTCCATGCTAATTCACTTCATGCTTATAACATTCCTCACAATACACTATTTCAGGTCGTTCTGACGAATAGCTTGTTTCAAAAGTCCGTGGGCAAGGTTGGTCGGCATGATCGTGGGTCTCAATATTTGTGTAGGTAGTATTTACTGAGTGAGTACCTCCGCAGCCACAGGTTCTCTTATACAGTCTGCTTTTGTTACGCTGTGCGATACGAGCTTTATGCCTGCAGTCAACACACTGATGTGGCAGCGGGATATGGTTTTGCTGCAAAAATTGCAGTTCCTGAGGAATGATTCGGTATGCCCTTGTGCATGTACTGCAGGCGATCAATTCTTTGAAGAGCGCATCTGTTGCCTCCATGCTTGAATCAGGCAATGCTGCTGCTTGCATTGTAGTCTGATACTCGGTTTTGGGTACTTCGTATACCTTTGCCCCAAAGGCCAAAATTTCTTCGCTGGAGAGTGGAAAATGTTCCACGGCGATAGTGTCATTATAGGCAAACGGCGCGAATGAGGGTGGGAAAAATTCACCATATGTATACACTCGTCCTTGTTCGTCGATATAGGGCATGTCGGTCATATGTTGAATGATTTCTGCTTTCAGTGCCAGGAACTCTTCCTTGGAATACTTTTTGTTCAGGATTGCATATTCACCGGAGCCGACCGAGACGCAGCCAAAGAGATGGCTGGCGTGCCTGCCTGAGTACATGCAGTATTCCATATCAAGGCCGCCATCCCAGCATTCCCAACAAAATTTCATCTGGACGCTTCCCCAACCCGATGTGACGCATTCATAATCAAGTTCAGTGTTTTTGCCTGCAATAGTGCAATCCATTGAATCTCTCAGTGGCGGTATTTGTCCGTACTGTATGTAAGCCAAATCCTCGCCTTCGCGAATGAGATAGCTGTGGCGAACGTTTTTTGCGTGGCTGATGTATTCACCCGTAGCCTGCACATTGTGCACGCCTTGCAAATATTTCATCGGAAACTTGAGCCAAAATTCGTGTGCCATAGTCTGCACTTTCTGTAGTGTATTCCAGGAATTTAATCCAAGATCCTGCATTCTTTTCTGATACTCCTCCTTGGTTAATTGTTCATTGAACCAGCAATATGATTTTTTAACCAAATTTACGCAGCCAAAACAGTCATTGCAGCCGCGGCAATTTTTCGAGAACCAAACCGACACGCAATCGTCGCACATAGATGAGAAATGCGTATCGTAGCATTTGGTAAGCCAGAATGACCCATAACAACGCTCGGAACTTTTTACATGCGAGCAGTCGAAGCAAAACTTCGACATATCGATGCCGTTTCCATATGCGCAATCTTCGTCGGAATTGGAGTTGAAAAGTAAGTAGCAGTCTTTGAGATCAGAGGCATTTGCAGAATACTCACTGCGTATCATGTTTAAAACATTCGAGCGCGGCTTCGGTACTTTCTGCATCAACTCAAATAATTGCGCCAAAAATGGGCGTGAACGGTCAAAGTCCACTCCATATGCATATGGATCCCATTCGTCTCCGAACCATACCGTGTCGTCGTAAATTACCCAGCCAGATTCTGGCGGTATAAGACTGATTACCGATTCTCCTGTACGAGATTCCTTCGTTCGAAACAGTTTTCTCTCATTGCGAAATAGTGCACGACGTTGGAATCGGCACGATGGACACCAGGTTGGTGGCGGAACATTCAATTTAGCGTAAAAATCAAAATCGGCCTGGTCGATCTGGAAGTCTGTTTTGCAGTTTTGGCAGTTTCTTGTCTCCATAGTTATGCAATCTGCGCATATTTGAGCACCTGAGCAACAACTTCTTCAGGTGAATTCACTGATGTGTCGATGATAAGCGCATCGGCAGGCGTATAAAATCCCCGGTCGAGTGTTTCGAGAAAAATTCCCTCGTCAGTCTGGGCAATCGTTTTGCTCTCTTTAAGCTTGGCACTTTCTACTCGTTCTCGGAAACGTTGAATCAAAACTTCTCGTGGCGCGGTTAGGCTGATGAAGTACATTTCGTAGCCGTTGTCATCGGCAATTTTTTTATGTCTAAGGTATGTTTCCTCAGTTGTCATGGGACTCATGAGAATAATTGGCAGATTTCTTTTACAGACGTCCTCAAAGAGGTCGAGCACAATTTCTTTGATCAAAGCATTGTCCCGAGTCCGTTCATACCCAGAAAGCAGCCATTTTTGTTTATCAAACACAACATTGTAAAAGCCCCGATACTGCTCATTGATCAGGTTGACGGTTTTGGTTTTTCCAGTACATGAATAGCTGGAGAAACACAGGACGATTTTGCGGTTGATATCGATCATATTATTAAAATACCTCTTGCTGATAACACTCCTTACACACTATAACAGGCGCCTGAGCTTCCGAATAGTGGGTTCTAAAGGCCTTTCCGCATTTACCACAGATACGGTCATGCAATGTCATATTCTCCACCCAATGGTCAATTTTGGCCCCAATGCGGCAAAATGGGCACTGGCGAGGTAATGGCAGGCTGTGCTTCTGCAGGTACTGCAATTCTTGCGGGATCACCCGGTAGCCGCGGCTGCAGGTAATGCAGCTCATGATTTCTTTGAGGATTGTTTCCGGCGTGTCCATAATATTGTCTGGCAAATCAGCTGCTTTGATAGTAACTGCATATTCTTTTGTTTCCGGCGTATACCAACGCATTCCAGCTTTCTCGACAGTTTCCTTTGAAAGAGGAAACATTTTTGATGCCAGCGTGTCGTTGTACGCATGCGGAGAAAATTCTGGTGGGAAAAATTCACCATAGCGATAGGTGTGACCATTTGCGCTGATATACGGTTTGTCTTTCATATCTTGAATAATCTGCGCGCGAAGTTTTTCGTACTCTTCCTTTGAATATTGTTTGTTGAGAATGCAGTAATTTGTTGTTCGAACTGAAACACAGCCAAAGTGGTGTGATGCACCGGCAGAAAGTTTTGAGTATTCGACATATGAAATACCAAAGCCTAATTCACTAGTGAAGAAGACATCACGAGATTGGTCTCCGACAGTGACGGAATCATAAATGCGTTCAGCGCCATCTCCCCAATCGGTATAATCATAGCTATCTTTGACTGGGCCGAGTTTAATAAGCGTCAGATATTTGCAATCTTCAGAACTAGTGATGTTGTAGCATTCTTTGCAATTACGAGATTGAAAGACATAGCTTCCAGTACAATTCACTGAGAGCGTATCCCACGCCGGTCGTGGTGAGACAGTTTTGAAATATTCATCAGCTTTCTTTTTCCAGTACTGATACTGTTCATATGAGCCGAGATCGATTTCAGACATTCGCTTTTCATACTCTTCTTTTGAAAGCTGCTCGCCCATAAATACATATGCTTTGCTTCGCGCACTTGAGAGTCCGAAACAGTTGTGACAGCTTTCGCAATCACGGATGAAGTAGGAGTCATAGCAGGAACGATTATTTCCTGTCGCGCCGGCAATGTTATATGACTTGTATACATTGGAAGAATCATAGCAGCCATCTGTTTCCATGATGTCTGCACTATCATACACATTCTTCGCCTGAGTGAGCTGGTAACTATTGGCTGAGTCTTCATTCTGGTCTGAATAGAAAACCAAGTAGCAGTTTTTTGAATTGCCCACATGGTTTGTGTATGGAGAAAGTTCGCTGGTGATTTTATCCATGGAAAGGCCAAGCAACGGTGTCTTGTGCAAAAGCTCACACCACTGTTCAAAGAACGGCCGTGAAGGGTCATATTCCTGGGCAAAATCATGCGGACTCCATTTATCACTCCACCAGCAACGGTCGCAGTACACAGTATATGGAGCGTCTGGTTCGTAGACTGAAAGTTTTACTTCGCCACAGAGGTCGCACTTACGCTTAAAAAGATCCAAACCTTTCAGCCACATCAAACGGCGCTGAAGACGGCAGTTTGGACAGAATGTCGGCGGTGGAACGTTAATTTTCTCGTAGAAAACAAAGTCTTCGGGTTCGATGACGAAATCATTTTTGCAGTTTTGGCAGGTTCTGGTTTCCATATTAAATAAGCGCTTTTTGGTAACAACTCTCGCAATATACCAATTCTTTTCCTTCAGGAGAATAGGTTGATTCGAACGAATTCATGCAGTGACCTGTATGCCCATGTTCCTGCTCAGTGCATGAGCACACTCGAGCAAACAATTTCATTGGGCTTCTAAACTGCAAACGTTCATGATACCTGCAAGCCGGGCAGATTCTAGCAAGCGGAATTTGTTTCTGTCGATGAAATTCAAGTTCTGGCCGAATAATGCGAAATGCCTTCGTGCAGCCATGGTTGCAGGTACCTTTGTGTGCACACTCAATTGTCTCGTTGAGATATAAATCCGGCACGTCGTTGATATGATCCGGAATGTCTTGAGATGCAACTGTCGGAATATGATCTTTCTCAACCGGGTCTCTCCAAATAAATCCACGCTCGAGCGCAGCTTCCTTTGCCAAAGGAAAGAATTCCAGAGCAATGGTTTCGTTATATGCTAGCGGAGAATGCTCGGCCGGAAAAAACTCGCCGTATGAATAGGCCCTGCCTTTAGTGTCAAAATATGGGACTTTTTTCATCTGCTCAATAATCCTGGCCTTTAGCACCTCATATTCTTCCTTCGAGTATTGGACATTAAAAATACAATACTGTTTTTTTCGCAAACCGACACAGCCAAACAGATGAGACGAGCCTGAGCAGCTGATGCAGTATTCCAAATCAAGATTAGCAGGGTGGCATTCAAAACAGAACTTTATTTCGGATGATCCGAGGCCTACTGCCGTATTTTCATATGAATTATTCTCAAGTTCCAAGCCAACGATTGTGTCAAAAATATCGGCAGTGTACCGCAAATCCTGGGAATATTTTACATCCTGCGATTTTAAAATGAGCCAAGAATTGTGAACATTTTTTGACCCGAATACGTAATCCCCGCTCACATCCTCACATTTCATTGTATGCATGTACTTTCTGGGAAATGTTCGATATATTTCCAGCATTTGTTGAATTACATTTTGTCTAGCTGCATGCGAGCCAAGATTCAATTCTTTAAATTTTTTCGCATATTCCTCTTTTGTGTATGGATTGTTGAAAATGTAATAGCTTTTATTGCGCAATCCTACACAGCCAATGCAATTTTGGCAGTTTCGACAGTCAATGGAGCTATATACTGATATGGCATCAGCACAATCTACACTGTTTTGCACATTGCTTGAATCGGTAATATTGAATGTCTCATAGCAGTTGTCTGATGTTGAGCAAGTGCCGAAGCTATAACTATTTCGCATTCGGTTAAATCGAACACCGTATGCACAATCTTCTGCGTTGTTTACATTGAAGCAAAGATAGCAGTTCTTCAAGTCGCCGGCGTTATTTGAATAATCTGAATTTATATCGCGGCTAATATTTCGGGATTTTGCCGGGACAGCCAACATAAGCTCGTTAAACTGCTCAAAGAACGATCTGGAAAAGTCGTATTCCCTGCCGTAATCCATCGCATCCCAGGCGTCGGAAAGATAGTATTCGTTGTTGTAAATTTTTATCGGTGAATCCGGGTGATAAACAGAAAAAATCATTTCGCCCGTAGCTTCATCTTTTTTCTTGAAGAGATTGTGTTCATTACGCCAATTCATTCGGCGCTGCGCTCGGCAATCCGGACAAAACGTTGGCGGCGGAACATTGATCTTCTCGTAAAACAAAAAATCGTCAGACTCAAGAGTGAAGTTCTGCTTGCAGTTCTGACAATGTTTTGTTTCAGCTTGCATGGTTTTAGTGGGCGTGTTCTACCAAAATCTCATACGGAGCCGAAAGGATGGCGACGATGAGCCAAAGCGGAAAAATAATGATGCGGATGAACCAGTAGAGCGGATTGGAGCGCTCCATGCCGGTATAGAGGTCGCTTACCTTCAAGAGTAGCAGATTGAGCGGCAGGTAAATTACTCCAAGGACGATAGACAGCAGCATTTTGATCATTGTGAAAATCATAGGATTAGTTGCCAGTTACTTTTCTAAATGCCTTCCCTTTTTCGAGCAAAAGGTGTGATCCTCGGGTTACAGTTGCAATACCAAGGCCAAGATCTTTGGCGATTGTTCGCTGTGCTTCCCCATTCGTCAGTCGGGTCAGAATTTCAAAACGGCGGACTATTTCAGCATACTCCTTATCCGTCAGCATGTCACCAAGAAAAACCTTGAGCAGTTTTTCATCTTTGGCCGCCTTGATGATCGCTTTTAAAAGTTTTTTCTCGTATGCCTTGTTCATAATTAAAAATAGTCAATCTTCATCGCCTGCTTCACTTCGCGCAATGTTTCTCGCGCAACTTCACGAGCTTTGTCAGTGCCTTTTTTGAGAATATCCATCACTTCTTTAGGATTCTGAGCGAGATATTCGCGCTTTTCGCGGATCGGAGTGATCAATTCCTGAAGAATTCCGATCAAACGCTTCTTGATGACCACGTCGCCAAGACCGCCGGCTTCATACTGCTTCTTGAGTTCAGCCACCTCATCTTTCTTCGGATCGAAAATATCCAAATACTCAAACACAACGTTGCCTTCAACTTTGCCCGGATCTTGCACATGAATGTGGTTAGGATCCGTGTACATCATCATCACTTTCTTTTCAATTTCTTCGTTTGAATCTGCAAGGTTGATGGTGTTGCCGAGTGACTTGGACATTTTTGCATTGCCATCAATACCTACAAGGCGGCCAACTTCAGTTTTTGGAACTTCAATCTTTGAAAAGATTTCACCGTAAATTGAATTGAATTTATGCAAAATTTCATTTGCCTGTTCTATGTGTGGCAGCTGATCTTCGCCAACAGGAACAACATTGGCTTTGCAGAACAAAATATCTGCTGCCTGAGAAATTGGATACACCAAAAATCCGGCGTTTACTTCTTCTCCGTAGCCTTTCTGCTTCATTTCGTCTTTGACGGTCGGATTGCGCTTCAAGCGAGCAAGCGTGACGAGGTTCAAAAAGTAGACTGTCAGTTCCGCAATTTCAGGAATTTGAGACTGGATGAAAAATGTAGTTTTGGCAGGATCTACTCCGCAGGCAAGGTTGTCGAGCACGACCTCCATAACGTTACTGCGAACTTTGTCAGGGTTGTCGGCGTTGTCAGTAAGTGCCTGAACGTCGGCTACCATATAAAAAGCCTGATTGTATTTGTCCTGGAGAGCTACGCGATTCTGGATAGAGCCCACATAATGGCCCAAATGAAGTTTGCCTGTTGGCCGGTCGCCCGTAAGCAGGACCTGTGTTTTGTCAGTCATATTGGCTATTGTAGCAGAGTTTTGGCATAAAAAAAGCCGGTTTTGGTAAACCGGCCTATATACATAACAGGTATATCTGTATTATAAAATTTCAGCAAACAAATTCTGCAGCACAGGGCTTAGCAAGCGTTTATCCCTCTTTTCGGGCACATAGAATTCTTCAAGATTTTTATTAAAACGTCTTTCATAGATCCTGGCCTTAATGATCATTTGCAGGTAATCAACTTCAGCCACCAATCTGGCGGTCGGGTCATTCTTTGCCTCGTAACGCTCCCAAAGCCTGGAATCGTACTTGGAATTCGGCACATTCTCTAAAAGCCCATACACTCCTTCTGCTTCGAGACGGTGTTTTTCTTCCTTAGGTATTCCGTCCGCTGGAGTAAAATCACCTTTCCTGATTTCACCATATTCATGGCCGATCGTCATGATTACGGCCTCTTCCCAATCTACATCTGGAAAATCATTCCGATGGCCTGCTCTTAATACCCGAAGTATTGTAAGCATGCCAATGATATGGTCTGATAATTTCTCACCGAAGAATAGGGGTACCTGTCTGCCAAGTTCAAGCCAACC
>CAZHUT010000010.1:0-24606 GCA_964535545.1 uncultured Candidatus Saccharibacteria bacterium
ACTGTCGGATTGTCCTTCATGGGCACGGTAATGACCCGGAGGCCGTTTTTGAGTTTGGATTTGTGGTACTGCATATGGATGAGAGTATAACATAGAGAAAACCCACTTGAAGTGGGTTTACTTCCCCATTTTTTCCATAATAAGCGTGTCGTATTTTTTGAAAACTTGATCCACTTTTTGTACGCCAAGTGTTTGGAGAAAAGCAAAAAGTTCTGCAACTACCTTATCGGGATCTTCGTCTGAAAATTTTTCTACTTCAATGAATGATCCCAACTCCGCAACATTATCGAGACAGATTTCGTAATTTTGAAAATGAGCAGTTTGACGAGTTTTATCAAGACCATTAGCAACAGAATACCCCATTAGAAAGATTGCTTGCTCAAGCGCGTCTGGGTCAGAAATTTCAGTTTCAAATTCTTTGCTTGCCATATGCTGCTTCATCTTTTCTTTTACCGTAAAAAGATTTTTTCCATTGCTTGATCGACGAATACGAAGAAAATGTTCGTTTGCAGAATTGTAATCAGTTGTGGTGTCTGACGTTTTTGAGTAGACAGTATCAACCTGTCGAATTGGTTCAGATAAAGCACAGCCAAGATCTTTGAGTTTAGCAATTACTACTTCCCTGTCTTTAAGATATGCTTTGACTTCAATTTCTTTCATATTAGTTATTCCTTAAGAGGTGGAGTGTTGGTCTGGATCATTTGGATAAACTTACTGTATTCCCTTTCTGCTCCAGAAACATTGTATATTTTCTTCGACTTTTGAATTACAGCATCAACTGCAATCGCTAAATCTCTTAGTAATCCAAGCATTTCGGCATCAAGCAAATCACGAGGAGTTTCTTTCAGTCCATTAATAATCTTTCTGATTGTTGTTTCTATAGTAAATTCAAAGTCAGATTTGTTTATGAATGGTTTATTTATTTCTTCAATCCATTGCGGAACAAATAAGCGCCAGACTTTCTTTGTCAGTCCTGGTATCTCTGCTTCAATTTTTGAAGTATCAACTGCCGCTTTCTTTGCTCGTTCAATACAATGTTGAATTATCGAGATCTCTGTCGGTGTAACAAATCCTCCATTTTTGACCCTACCAACAAGCATCTCGTAGTGAAAGCGTAAATCTTCTTCGGCCTCTAGTGCCTCTTTATTCTTCCCGACTTTTTTCTCAGGAAAGTTGTTTCCATTATTCAAGCCAAGAGGAAATTTTTCTGACATAAGTTTACAGCTGCTCCTTAATCTTAGAAACCAAATCCCCGATCTTCACTCGTTCCTGAGAACCAGTATCACGGTCGCGGACAGTGACGTCATCATGTTCCAAAGAATCAAAGTCAATCACAATGCACCATGGCGTGCCGATTTCATCCTGTCGGCGGTAGCGCTTGCCGATATTGCCGTTGTCATCCCACATCACCCGGCCGAATTCTGTCTTGAGAATATCGTAGACACGGCGAGCTTTTTCAACCAGTTCTGGCTTGTTTTTGAGAAGCGGAGAGACGGCACAGATAACCGGAGCGACTGCCGGTTTGAATGCGAGGTACGTGCGGACATCATCCGGCTTTGACATATCTTCACGGTACGCAGACGCAAGCAATGCCAACACTGTTCGGCCGAGACCGAAAGTAGGTTCGATTACGTATGGCAAAAACTTTCGGTTTGGGCTGTCTGTTGCCGCTTCTTCATCCAAGTATTCGAGATTTACGCCAGAAGCTTCCTGATGACGCTTGAGGTCAAAATCAGTTCGGCACGCCAGGCCGTAGAGTTCCTTGCGTCCAAATGGAAAATCAAATTCAAAGTCTACGGTGCGTGAAGAATAGTGCGCGCGATCTTCCGGAGCAACTTCAAGTTCATGCACTTTGAACGCATCAATACCAACTTGTTCAATCCATTCCTGCATCTGATATTTCCAGTATTCAAAATACTTTTCCCATTCAGCTGGCTTGACGAAGTATTCGAATTCCATAATTTCAAGTTCGCGGACACGGAAGATGAAATCGCGAGGCGTAATTTCATTGCGGAAGTTGCGGCCAATCTGCGCAATACCGAATGGAAGCTTTGGATGCATTGAATCCAAAATATTTTTGTAGTTCACAAACATACCCTGAGCATTTTCAGGACGAAGGTAGACAGTAGAAGAAGAATCTTCGAGCGCACCGATCTGCGTCTTGAACATCATATTGAACTGGCGTTCCGCGCCGAGAGCCCCGCCACAATCAGGGCATTTAGTTTTGTCTTCGAGCTGATCCGCGCGAAAACGATGCTTGCATTTTGAACATTCAACGAGCGGATCAGAAAAGCCGCCGACGTGACCTGACGTCTCCCAGACTTTTGAGTTCATTAAGATTGCCGTCTCCATTCCATAGTTATCTTCACGAGATTCGACAAAGCGATTCCACCACAATCGTTCAATATTCTTTTTGAGAGCAACACCTAAAGGACCGTAATCCCACGTTCCGGCAAGACCGCCATAGAGTTCTGAGCCTTGGAATATGAAACCGCGGCGCTTGCAGAGCGATTCGATCTTTTGCATTAATTCGTTGTCCTTTTCTAGTGCTTTTTCTGACATATCCCCTACTTTACTGTATTTTCGGCCAAAACCAAAGCCCTTATTGAGCCGGTGTCTCTGTTACAGGCTCTGGGGCTGTTTCCTGCACTGGCTCTTCTACAGGAGCTGGTGTTTCAGAAATAACCTCTTCTGGTGCAACGTTAGAGTCGGTTTGATCTGATTGATTTGTAGTACTTGTGTCGGTAGGGACCGAATCTGGAGTCGTAACCGGCGTTATAGGCTCAGGACTTTGAAGTTGTCCTTGGTCAATTGCGTGGGCATCCTGCACCATCTTGAGGAATTGTGATCGATTAACGCACACATCTTCGACACATAATTGCTTGGTATCGAGACGATCGGTGAAAATGCGCGTAATTCCATTCGCGTGATCTCCCAACCACGCAACCAACTGGTTCACAAATGTACGGTCAGTACCAGAGAGGAGATTTTGCATTGAGCTCACTTTGAGATTAAGTTCTTTGACTGCTTCAACAACGACTGGGATCATTTGTGAGTAATACACCGACTTTTTGCCGTCTTTGTCGGTTGCCACTGCCTGTGGGAAGTTTGTTTCGAGGTTTTGCGCCAAGAAACCGATCATCTGGGTACCTTCTGGCTGAGATTTCCAGTTGTATTTTACCGTACGGACGCTTGAGAGGAGATCCAGGATATTGGCTGGAAGATCTGTAATATTTGTCTTGAGACGTTCATCTGATGTACAGCCCAAGCCTGACATATCGATGATACATTGTGTACCACCTGTCTGAACAACTCGAATTTCATCGATTGGGAAATCGCTTGAACCGATCATGAATTGGTTGTTCGCGGAATTAGACGCTTCTGATCCGAGGGCGATGCTGTTTTGGTAGCCGTTTGTTTTTGTCTGAGCACCAATCAGAATTGAGGAGGTACCTCTCGTTGAAGTAACAACTTCTGCGGTTGCCCCGCTATCTTGACCTGTAATTATTTCTCCTGGAGCAAAAACTGAAAGTGGGTCATTAAGAACTATCGTAGAAATGCCGTCATCTGTCTTTATGGTTGAAAATGTACCCGAGAGATTCCCAGAGATTCCTTCTTCGGGGTCAAACGTACCGGAAAGATTCGTATAGGTCAGGGTCGCGAGAGTGTTGTTCATGTTTTCTTGTTCCCCAGCAAGATAACCAATTGTGATTGCGTTGTTGATATTTGACGAATTATTACCTGCTCCGTTTCCTAATAAAACAGAAAAGTTAATATTAGAGGCTCCTGCACCAGCTCCTGCACCAGCAATTAAACTACCATAGACAGAGGATATTTCTTCACCAGTATTTCCTCCTAACAACACACTATCCAAAACATTTGAGGATTCATAGCCTGCCTGGTTTCCCAAAATCACAGCACCACCATTACTTATACTATTCATACCAGCATTGTTACCCAGAAAAACTGAACCTTTTTCTCCCAGACCAGAGGCATTCATGGCCGCATTGTTTCCCAATGCAACACTTCCTGTAAGATCAGAGGCACCAGAACCGGCCTGGAAGCCAAGAAAAACAGTACCCAGTGTACCTACTGCTTGGTATCCTGCCTGTGTACCTATAAAAGTTGAGAGCATTGAATGTGTCGCTTCATATCCTGCTTGCGTACCGACAAAAACAGAACTCACTGTCCCTGGGGCATTGAAGCCTGATTCATACCCGATAAACGTAGCTCGTCCGCCAAATCCAATTGGAAAAAGTGCTGAAGCTTCAGTTAGAAAATCAGTAACATTATCTTGGTTCATTCCAGACTGATAACCCATCATGACTGAGTGCTCTGCTCCATATGCGTTGAAACCAGCTTGATTGCCGGAAAACATTGAGTACGATGCGTCATCTGCCCCATCCCCCGCTTGAAACCCAAAGAAGTTAGAGTCATGGGCATTTGTTGCGCTATAGCCTGCGCGGTAGCCAAGGAAGTTTGAATTGTAAGCGCCTGTCGCCTGGTATCCAGAAAGCGCGCCAATCATGTTTGCGTAGGCGGCATCGGTTGCCTGGAATACTGCATGGTCGCCGAAATAGGTTGCGTTTGCGCCGTTAACGGCGTCTTCACCACTTGAGTTTCCAAAGAAGTTCGCATTGTTGGCATTCGTTGCTCCGCAACCTGCGCGATAGCCGAAGTAGTTGGCGTTGTCTGCGTTGGTGGCGTTACAGCCTGCGAGTTGTCCGAAGAAGTTTGAGTGGTCGGCGTTTGTGGCATTGAGACCTGCGTCGGTACCGATGAAGTTTGAGTATGCTGCGTTGTCTGCGTTGTCACCTGCGCCGATACCGATGAAGACAGTATTGTCGGTTGAACCGCCGTTGGCACCAGTACCGCTACCGAGCCAGGTGTTTGCTGATGAGGTAGTGATGAAATATGGACTGACGACACAATCAGTTGCCTGTGGAGCACAGCCTGGGTCGAGAATGCTATCGCTGCCAGCGAGGTAGCCGCCGGTTGGCGGGAGAGTACCATTAGGAAGTTGAGCAGCAAAAACAATAACTCCATACCCTAGAATGGAAAAGATTGTGACAAAAAAACTAGCAAGCTTCTTGTTCAGTGAAAATGACGGCAACTTCATGTATGGCTATTATAGCATCAATAAATACTTATTGAGTAACCACCTTTTCATCTCCCGGATGGAAAACTGGATCGTTATAGAGTCGCGTCGTCAGCTCTTTCCAGCTTGAAACGAGCGGAGTGTTGGTATACGAGTCGGTTCCAGTTGCCGTCGTGACATTTACCAAGTTCGGAGTCTGTCCAACTTGTGTAACCGAAGGAAGTAGTTCGACCTGGAAGTAGACTGTTTTTGGATCCGAAGTAAATCCGGCACCTTTGACGACCGTTCCGGCATTCCAGACAATGTTTCCGGAAATCGGATCTATCTTGAGATCGGCATTATTCGGATAAACGGCATTCATGAAATGAACATACGGAGGAAGCGCGGCCGTAACTTTGACATTATTGACGTTATTAGCAGAAGTCGTCAGTGTCCATTTGATCGTGTAATTTGTCTTCTGGTTTGCCGTTGGCGGAATTGGACCGTTGTTGATAAATGGCTGACCGGTATATGAAGCATCAGCAGTCACTTGGAAGTCAGTACCGAGTTTGATGATAGTGCGTTCAACATTGTTTACTTCCTGACTACTTGTTCCCTCTTGAGGTGCCTGACCGGAAATCGAAACATCGAGTGCAACCTGAGGATCACTGGCCACACTACCACCTTGATAGAGTGCCAGTGTTGAAAATGTAAATCCAAGCGAACCGCTGGCACCTGGATCAACTGCAGCCAACTGTGCGAGCGTATTGCGATCCCATGTAATAGTATTGTCAGCGGAGTTGTAGAATCCGCCTTCAGATGTGACAGAAGTTTTGTCGATCAGATCTCCGTTCAATTTCACGGAGATGCGGGCATTCAAGATACGGACTGGGAGATTGTTACCCCAGGTAACTACGCCGTTGATTGTCGAACGTGATTGCGCGGTAACCTGTGCACCCTGCTGGCCGTTGAGCATAAGTTTTGCTTCGAGGAATGGTTTGACGATGTCGACAGTATGGAGAACAGAAGTAAAGGTTGTGCCGATTGCATTGCGATCACTTTCGCTCTGCGCACCAGTGTATACACGGAATGAACGCTCTTCGCCGTCTTCGGCCTTGATAACGCCCATAACCTTGATGGTTTTTGAATCTCCCGGATTGAGATCGCCGAGGTTCCAGACATTGCTCAAGTATGTCGGAGCTGGATCTGAGTTTGAGAATGTAAAGCCGATCGGATAATCAACTTTGAGCATCATCTGAGGTATAACTTTCTGAACATTTGAAGTAACGGTGACGTTGAAAGCGTATGGCTGACCTGAAGTAACTGAAGTATCCGCGTCGACATGGAGCGCAACCGGCGCCGTGTTAATGATCACTGAAAACATCTTCTCTTTCTGGAAGATGGCATTTGAACCTGAAACGTGATATTCAAGTGTGAACTTCACCTGCTTGTTGGTTCCTTCTGTTCCGTACAAGGTCAAATCAACTTTCTGATTTACGGCTTTGCCTGAAGGAATCTCGCCGATTGAAATGCGGTTCGTGGTGATATCTGAAGGATCAGTTACGTCTGCTTTATTGCGTCCATACTGAACGACGAGATCGGCAAGCTCGAGCGGAACTGAGTTTGAGTTTGCGATTTCAATCGTGAGTGGAAGACTTTCGCCTCCCGGAGTATACGCATTACCGAGAACGTTAATGGCAACATTGTCATTGGATACGCCACCATTGCCGGCAAAGAATAAGAAAAGGCCTATGCCCAATGCAATGATAAAAAAGATAAGAGCACCAAAGAAAAATTTCTGGAAAAGTGAAGAACGCATTGAAAATGTTTGTGCAGTGTCTACTACTTTTTCGACATGCTCGTTATTCCATGCCGATGAAACGGTATGGCCGACCTGGTGAAGGACGCTTGGTCGTCGGACTGGAATGGATTTTGGATCTGCGCTATAAAGCCTTTTCTCCAAATCTTCCAGGCGATGCGTCTTTTCATTATCTTCAGGAAACATATCTAGAAGTATATCACAGATGGCTTTCCCGCAAGGCGCGGTTGATCTCAAATAGAATGGTCTTTTTTTCAAATCGAGCCACATCGATATTGGCCGGATCGAACGGAGCATTGGTGTATTCCTCTGCGAACTTGTTATCACTGATATAACCAAGCGTTTTGAGCACGCGCAGCACCAGTGTCAGTTCAACCACTTCAACCGTATGAGCATCGTGCTCACCGTTTTCAAGAAATTGAAATGCCAAGAGAACATCGTCATAGATAGAAGCATCAGCTTCCGATTCGCCGCGGATCAATCGGCGCAATAATTTTGAAACGCTGGCCAGTAAATGCATTCCTTTTAAAGTTTTGCGGATATTCGGAAAAGATGTCACCGGCGTCGCCGATGTAATGCGCCATGTTTCCTTGCCGCGAACCAGATCCACTTTGGCCTGAGAAAAATCTGAAAGCGCATAACGAAGTTTCGATTTATTCAATCGCACACCTTGCGCCACTGCATGGACCAATCCCATCTCGCGTGTCAGCAAGGCAAAAACCCGGTTCGCTTCCCCGCGATTCCGGCTGAATAAAATAATGGCATTGGTGTGGTAGATGTGGTGCGGCATTGTCCGCTCAAAACTTAGTGCTTCAGGTCCAGGCGATAGTTGTTTGCTTCAGTAACCAGCGTTGCCGTATGACCGCCGCTTGAAACATCAACACGGTGAGACGTGTTCGAAGTTTTGAAATACTGTTCGTGGGACGAAGATGCCTGGAGATACTTGATGATGCCTTCGAGAGCATGGCGTTCATCGTCATTACTGTACGAGTAACGGACGTGATGACCCAAAATGTTTGCGTGATGCATATATGCCTATGATTATGATTAATAAAACCTAAACTAATTATAAAACAGACTTACAAAAGGAAGAAATGCGCCTGTCTAAAAGGTCGAGGCTTCGAATACGCACATCAGGAAAAATACAGCAAAACCCAAGGCTACCAACGCCTGCAAAGAATATATCAAGATCTTAGTGGATAACGGTTTATTACTCACATCATCAGGAATTAAAGACAATAAAACATATATTCCTACAAACAGCACCGCCAATTTGATCATCCATATAGTCTGCGGATTCCATTTGGCGCCGAGAATGAAGAAGATGAATGTCCCCGTTCCTATAAGAACTAACATGAACCCGAACATAATTTGTTTCCAGTTTTTCATACTTATTGCTCAGTTTTCTTTTTTAGACCTTCTACAATCCTGCGGGCATTTTCAGAATCTGCTTTTGATTTTGCAATCATGTTTGGAATCTGACCCCGGACATACTCGGCCATTTCACCATATCGAGCATTGAATTCTTCAGGTGAAAGTTTTAGTGCGTTCTCATATGCCTGCGCATTTCGGTCATGCTTAACTGCCTCAGATCCCCATGTGTAAACCGCAAGCTGGTCAGGATCAAGTTTTTTGACATCTCTTTCGAATCGTTGCTTGTCAGCGAGCAATTGTACAACGCGATCCTTGTCGGCTTCCGTATCGATTGTAGCCAGTTCATCTTCGATCTTGGTAATATCATCCAGCAACTGCTCAGTGGATCCAAATCTTTTTTCACTGTTTTCCTGTTTTATTTTTTCAATATCCTGCGGCAATAAAATCCTTCTGCTGCTGCTTGTCTTTACCTCATTCTCCGACCCTTCGAGTTTGGTCGCTTCCATACGAGCATTTTGTAATTCTGTCTCTATTCGCTGCTCTTCCCCTTTGTCAGTCGCACCAAGTTCCTGACGAAGCGATTGGATTCGTTCATAGTCGGTAATTTTATTTTGAGTCTTTTTGATATCGCGAGATTTCTGTTCTTGCTGCAGTTCCTGCTCAGTCTTAAGCGGCTTCTGTTCTTTCTTCTCCGTAGTAGGAGTTTTTACTTCGGGAATCTTGAACTTTTCATTTTTGGGAACTTCGTTGAATTTCATACTTACTCATGCCGTCCATATTTTTCCACCATTTCCTGGCGCATGAAATCCGGAACGGCATTTGGATGGTGTCGGGTCAGGAAGGCAGCATCGATTTGCTGCCGATTCATTGCTTCTGTGTAACGATGTTTGAGGTGCTCTCTGAAGGAATCACGGCTTGTTGATTCTGAAAGCAACTGGGTAATTTCTTCGTTGGAAATCCGAATTGGTTCAAAATGCGGAACCGGCTCCTCTTTGATTTCAGAACGGATCTGATCGATTCGCGCCGCATCGCTTTGCACCCGCGCCGCGCGCTCGATCTCTTTTGTCCGTTCATTGATCAATTCAACTTCCTCGCGCTTCAATGCTTCAAGTGCGGCAATCTTGCGATTCTTCTCAAGTTCGCCTTCCGGAGTATTCACTTCCACGATCCACTGCTCGTTTAGGGCACGCGAAGTCAGCCCGTGAAATTCAGTCGGGATCAATTCGTTGCTTGGCCGCTTGTCTTCCTTGACGGCTTTTTCGCGGTCCAATTCTTCTTCGATTTTCTTTTTCAGCTCTTCTGGTACCCCTTGAAGAGCAGCTTCACGTGATTCACCGTCTTTGATCTTTTTGACCAAATCGTGAACTAACTGGGCCTGCAATTCTTTATTGTCTGGGAGGATAGCTTGGGCTTCTTTACTCATATGTTCAGTGTAGCAAGTTTTGGATAATCAAACTACTTGAGAATATCAAGCAGGGCGGCAAGCGCTTCGGGCAGCTCGTAGTATATTGGCGGCGTCCGCTGGCTGAAATGAGTGCCGCCTGCCACTGCCCGCAATTCGCATCCCAAATTCACCGACAATTTCTCAGCCTGCACGAATGGCACGGTCGCATCGACAGTACCGTGAAGGACTAGAAACTTTGCTGCCTTGTCCTTAACTTCGGCAAATCGGATTTCCGGCCGGAGAAATGAATCAATACCCCTGAAGCGGCTTTGAGGATTTTCAGTATCAATCGGATCGATTACGCCGGCAACGAGCAAGGCCCCTGCAATCGTATTGCCCGCGGGAACTGTTTCGAGATAGTGCAGCAAAGCCGGCACGCCGAGACTGTGCGCCACAAAATACGTGTTGGAATAATCATCGCCTACGGCATGGGAGATTTCGGCAACCCATTTCAAAACGACGGGATTGTTTGTGTCAGGCATCAGGAGTGATGTGCAGCAAATCCCTTTCTTCTCCAACTCCCCCATGAGCCACGGAAACCAGCCTCCATTAGGAATGCCGCCAAATCCATGAATGATGAATACTTTTTTCATAAAATAAGTATACTACTTTACACCGTCACTTTTCTTGGTATGTACTTATAATCCTTCATCCATTGCTGAAGTCCTGCCACAGAAACCGCCACACGAGGGTCGTTTCGCATTTCTTCATAGGTCACGCCTTTGCGCTTGTAATCTGCAAGGACCGAGGCCATACTTGGAATCTCGAACTGAGTGCCTCTATGTTCAGAGAGTGGAATCAGCGTACATTTACTCATTCGCTCCTCAATCTCTTCAGGCGTTAGCTTTTCCCAATCTCGTTTTATGTCTTCAACTATTTGAGTATCAGCCTTGTATGCGGCAGTATATCCCGGCCGAATCTGCTTCAATTCTATTTCGCCCTTCTTTGATTCCGGCAAATACTTCTTCAGGAAATCGACAACATTGATTGCGCCGTATGCGACTTTGTATTCAGGAATACCAGTTTCCAAAAATTTTGCAATTCGTGCCTTATTAAGCTGTCCATCCTTCTCGACAAACTGTCCCCAGAACGGACCTGGGTCTTCAATTTCCTTTTCCCGTCTTACATGCTCAAAGCCGATTCGGGCAGCCAGCTGAGAATCAACAATCCATGAACGCGCTAAAATAGCCCGGGTTTCAGGATATTTTTCTACGATAAGTTCAGCCAGTTTTTCCAGCGATTGTGAGAGCGTCAATTCAATCTTCCCTGCCGCGCGCTGCTTGAAAGCCGCTTCAAGGTGAATTGAAATATAATCATCGTCAGGACTCAGTCCAAATTTTTTTATGTATTCCCTGTTGTGCACCAAACCAAGATTAAGTATGCCTACCTTGGGATTTTCTTTGGTAACAGCTGCGACTTTTTCTGGGTGTTTTTTGTTTATTTCAGCCGCCGCAGCATCGGTTTCCGTATCGATAATTTTCTCCACAACATGCACCCAGTCCTTGTCGCCTGTATCATGTGCCTCCTGAATTTTATCCAAGACAGCAGCAGTGAGGGCATTCAGAAGTTCATTGTCATCAACGTTCGCTTTTTGCTGCAGTTCTTCCTGAATGTACCTGTCGATCAGCGTACATTTTTTAAGCAGTTCAACAAATGGTCGCTCTTCCCTTGCTCCAGAAATTGCCGGAATTGTCCCGGATGCAAGCCGTTGAATATATTCGAGCTGCACGCCAAGCATCTGGCTTTTCAGTTTGCGCTCGTGGTTTTCGATATTCTCTTCTTTGATCGGCTGGGCAAAGTGTTCGAGTGGCATAGCTGTTACAGTTTAGCAATTTTCATCTCGCCAGTCTCCTCAAATGAGACCTGATCAGCCTGAACTGTCTTCTTGAATTCTTCCATGAATGGCTGGGTGTATTCTTCAGATTCTTTGGTAAGCACAACTGAGATGCGGTCGCTCGGTATCAGGTCAGCCTGCTTGCGCAGATCCTGAACGGCACGGACGAGATCACGATACTGGCCTTCACGTTTAAGCGCAGGAGTAATTGTTTCATCGAATGAGAGCGTCTCTCCTGTTGTAATCGCTTTGACGTTCAATTCATCCTTAATGATTTCCTGATACTCCTCTGCTGGAATTTCCGGAGCAAACAATGTCGCCAATGGCTGGCGGACAACGATGTTAGATTTCTGACGAAGCATGTGGCCTGAAGCGCAGATTTCGCGAGTTGTTTTCATCGCAGTGAGCACTTCTTTAGAGACAGGAGCAGTTGTAGTTGGCCACTGTGCAAGGTGGGCACTTTCTACGTCAGCTGCACGTTTCAATCGCTGCCACATATCTTCAGAGGTAAACGGTGCAAACGGTGCAAGCACTTTGGCGACAGTTTTGAGTACGACATACAATGTCTGTTTTGTTTCGGTATCACCTTCCTTCACACGATCGCGGGATCGGCGAAGGTACCAAGTTGAAAGATCATCAACAAAAAGATCGAACGGTCGTGTTGCTTCTGCCATATCATACATTTCCATTCCCTTGGTCACACCTTCAACTAATTGATTGAGACGGGCCATGATCCAAATGTTAAGTACATTGGTTGGAGCAACTGTTTCGGTTTCAAGAGACTGATCTCGGTAGAGTTCATAGAACGACAAGACATTACCAAGACGTCCGATGATCTTATTTGCGATTTCAGCTACAGTTTTTTCCGAGAAGTTTGCGTCCTCACCTTTCATGAGCGGCGACGACATGAGGTAGAGTCGGAGCGGATCAACGCCATACTTGTCGAAGAGAATCCAAGGGTCGGGGAAATTGTTTTTTGACTTGGACATTTTCTGACCGTCTTCGGCAAGCAGAGTTCCCGTCGTCACCACATTCTTGAACGGCGCAGCGCCAAAGAGCGTCGAGGAAATGACGTGTGTGTAGTAGAACCATGTTCGGGTCTGGGCGATGTATTCAGCAACGAAACCTGCAGGGAAATTATTTTCTTTCCAGTTTGGATTGGCGAAAGGATAATGATCCTGCGCGAATGGCATCGAACCTGATTCGAACCAGCAATCGATCACTTCTGAGATGCGGTTGTATTCGGTACCCGATTCATCGACAAGCACAACTGCATCTATATATGGTCGATGCAGGTCGAGTTCATAGCGGGCATTATGAGGCAACGGAACAAATGGAATCTCGCGGATTTCTGCCGGCTGAATGCGGTGACCGGTAAATTCTGTAAAGAGAATTTCGAGCGAGCGCTTGTTATCTGCGCCTTCAACGACGGCTGCTACAGTTTCGAAGTAGATGCCATGCGTCACGATCAGGATGCGTTCGTTCTGATACTTTGATTCAATCTCGTACATGAAATCGCCAAAGCGCTGCTTTGTTTCCATAAGCGATGAGCCGCCAAGCTTGTCATCGTAAGCATGCACATTCTTTTTGCGGTACTCAACATAGTCCTGCCATGGCTTGCCGTCGAATTCGCCGAAATCATACTCGCGCAAACGGATATCTGTAATGATCTCAGTAGCTGGGATGCCGAGAATTTCTGCCGCCATCTTTGCAGTTTCCTGTGTGCGGATGAGCGGCGATGCAAAGATTTTTGTGATGCCATCTTTCTTAAGCGTTTCAGCTTGGGCTAAAATTCCTTTTCTTCCCTCTTCAGTGAGATGGTATGAATCATGATCGAGTCCGCTGACGACGCCGGCGTCCATATGCTGACCATAACCATGACGCATTGCAAAGTATGTGTTGCCTGATTTCTTTGTCTTCGATTTCAAGTCTTCAATCGAATTCACAAACATCATCTTGCCCTCTTTTGATTTCCAGATCGGAAGTGGCGATGCCCAGTAGCGGTTTCGAGAAATAGTCCAATCAGGCGCACTTTCCATTGTGTTTTTGAAGCGGCCTTCTTTCAGGTGCGATGGAATCCATTCCATACTCTTTGCCGATTCCAACATGTGCGGCTTGATGTTTTGCACGTTCACAAACCATGACGGCAAAGCATAGTAAAAGAGCGGCGTATCGCAGCGATAGCAGTGCGGATATGAGTGAGTAATTTTTTCTTTCTTGAACAGCAAACCTTTGGCCGCGAGATATTTAACGATCTCGATATCTGCAGCCATATGGCCGTCTTTTTCAGATGACTTTGGCTTGATTGGCATGCCGGCAAAATCCTTCACTTCGTCAGTGAATTTTCCTTCCGGAGTAACGTGGATCAGGAATGGCAAACCTTCTTTCTTTGCCAAGTTCGCATCGTCTTCACCGAAGGCCGGCGCTTCGTGAGCGATACCAGTACCGTCAGTTATCGTGACGAAATCGGCAGCAACAACGGTCCATGATTTTGGATTCGAGAGAATGATTTCACTTTCGGCGTAATAATCAAACGGCGGAATATATTTTTTGCCAACAAGCTTGCTGCCTGGGAATTCTTCAACTACTTCATACTGTTTATCTTTGAAGACCGCTTCTGCTCGTTCCTTTGCAACAACATAGAAGTTGCTTTCAATTTTTGCTTTTACATATATCGCTTCTCCATTGACTGCAAGCGCAGTATCACCTGGCAATGACCATGGAGTTGTCGTCCAAGCGATCAAACTAGTTTCTGGTTCATCAACGAGCGGAAATTTTACATACACTGTGAGATCTGGAATATCCTTGTACGAATTATCCATAGCAATTTCAGATTTCGCAATTGGCGTTTCGCAGCGAGGACAGTATGCAAGAACACGCACGCCTTCGTAAATCAAACCCTTTGTGTGCAGTTGACCGAGCGCCCACCAGACAGATTCGATGAAGGTGTTATCCATCGTCTTGTAGCCGCCATCAAAATCCACCCATCGGCCGATGCGGTCAACGGTCTTTTTCCATTCACCTACATAGGTCAGCACTTTTGAGCGAGCATGTTCGACGAATTTTTCAATACCCAGGTTTTCAATTTCAACGTGACCTGAAATGCCAAGATCTTTTTCAACGATGTTTTCAATTGGCAAACCGTGACAGTCCCAGCCCCAGCGGCGAGGAACACGAAAACCCTGCATCGTCTGGTAACGGCCGATAACATCTTTCGCTGTTGAACCAAGAATATGTCCGTAGTGTGGAAGACCTGTTGCAAACGGCGGACCATCATAAAAAACATAGTTGCCTTTCGGTGCTTCTTTGGTAAGCGACTTTTCGAAAACATTCTGCTCTTTCCAAAAAGCGAGAATCTTTTCTTCGCGGAGTGCCGCGTCTGATTTTGGATTTTTTTCTGACATAAAAAATAAAACTCGTCCTTATACAACAATAAAAATTATTGCATAAGGACGAGCCATATTCGCACCGCTCGTGGTACCACCTTGCTTGCTTCTCATTTTGCTATAACGGGCTCACCCGCCGGATTTTACTGCTTCTCTCGAAGGTTCCTTCCGGAGCTCAGAGGTGATGGCCTCGTCATCGCTTGTAGGTGAATACTAACCAATATTTTGCCATATGTAAAGGGATTTCACAGTATTTTGCCATGATTTCGAGTTTATATATATCATATTTGATATATAAATTGTAATTTAAGGCTTTTTTTGAGTTTTCCACAGCTTTATTTGCATGTATTATATCATATATGATATATATAAAATAATCCCACATTTAAATAACCAATCATTTCTCGATCAATTCGAGTGTCAATATATAAAATCTTTTGTAATCAATTCCCGAATAGTCAGAATATACTCATGGTGTCCAATTGGCGTAAGTAGCTCACGATTCATTAAAACGTCCAACCATGGGTATATCTCCCCGACTTATTCTGGAATTCGATCACAACTGTATTTTATCCAATTTCCCTTGAGCCTTGTTATTTTAATAACAGGCTCATTTTTTTATAAAAAAATAAGGGCAGCTTGTGAAAGCCGCCCCGTTAAACCATTTAAAAGGCAAATAAAAAAAGAAAAAGTTAGTGACCCGGTTCTTCACCGAATATACTCATAAGGGTATTAAAGTAGTGGAACGCGTCCATCATGGTAGTTGGAATTTTGCGTTCTTTTTCAACTAATTCCACTTGGCCATGGCGGTACACTACCGAAGTATCCGATAGTTTTTGTTGTTCAGAAATAAGGTCAAGGTTTTCGTGTAAGTTTTGTGGGCTGATATGTTCAGAACCCCAAACTACATCAATAACATTTGGTAACATAAAAACTGATTTAGATTGAACAATATGAAATTAAAGAAAAGAACAACTCTGGTTGTTTTTCCGAGGAAAAACGAAGTTAGGTTGTTTGGAGTATTATACTAGACGAATATAGAATCGTCAACTACATCTTATGAGGCACTGAGATGCCCAACAAAGACAAGCCATTTTTCATGGTTTGGGAGAATGCCTGGGAAATTGCCAGCTTATAGGGAGAAGCTGGATCTGTCTTATTCACGATCTGGTGTTCGCCATAAAACGAGTTAAAGAGAGCTGCCAATTCAGTCAGATATGTGGCAATGTGATGCGGCTGGAGTGATTGATATGAACGCAAAACCACTTCTGGAAAACGATAGAGATGCTTTTCAATATTTGTTGTATTCCAATCCTTAGGCAATGCCGCAATCGGTGACAAGCCCTCGGACTTCCCTTTTTCGAGAACGGCATTTGCGCGGACAGTCGTGTACTGAAGGTATGGACCTGAGTCGCCATCAAATGAAATGGATTTTTCAAAATCGTAAATAATATCTCCGCCGAGCGACTGCTTCAAGATAGAATACTTAAGTGCAGCAACGCCAACCTGTGACGCAATCAAATCTCGTTCACTGTCTGCAAGTTCGCGATCAGCCATTTTTTCATAGACAACATCACGGGCATCTTTCATGAGAGACTCTCCGGTGACAACGTTTCCTTTTCGGGAACTCATCTTGCCTGAAGCAAAACGCATCATGCCGTGCGTCAGATGCTGCATGCGTGATTCGAGTTCTGGATGGATGAGTGAAATAGCTTTCTGTACCACTTTCATATATTCACCCTGCTCAATAGCAGTCACAACAATAGAAAGATCGAGTTCAGGCTCTTTCTCAAACTTCTTTATAGTCAGGCCAATTTCTTTTGTTTCATATGTCGGCAAGCCCTGAGACGTAATGAATACGCGGGTGTGCAGCTTCGGATCATATTCCTCGGCGTGGAAAACGATTGTCTTGTCTGATTCCTGAAATACTTTGCCGATATTGTCTTTTACGATCTGTGTGCCGAGCGGCGCCATTTCACTTTCGAAGAAATAGTGATTGAACTTTGTACCGAGTGTTTTGTAAATTTCTTCGAATGCTTCAAGCGTCATTGCTCTGCCCCATTCATAGATTTCATTGATGGCGGGATCGCTCTTTTCGTAGACTTTCTTGTTGATGATATCGATCTCGTGTTTGTTGTTCGGATCGCTTTCGTATGCATACGAACCGGCTGCATAGCATGTACCGATGTATTCTGCCTGCGCCTGTGCCGGAAGCGTCGTATCACCTTTGCCCTTTTTGAGCATGACCCAGATGGCCTTTGCCACATGCAAGCCGACATCGCCCTGATAGTTTGCGCGAACTACAAATGCGCCAGACGCAGCAAAAATGCGCGCAACGGATTCGCCGATTGCATTCGTCATTAAATGACCGATGTGAAATGGCTTGAATGGATTCGGATCCGTATATTCGATCATGACTGTCTTTCCAGCTGCCGTCGGACTATTACCCCAATCGTTTCCTTCCATGGCAATTTCAGCCAGTGAATGAGTAAAGAAGTTTTTAGTCAGACGGAAATTGATAAATCCCGGTCCGGCAATTTCAATCGATTCAATTTCTGAAAGCTTGTCTTTTGAGAGTTCAGCAACCAGCATCTCGGCGACTTCGCGCGGATTCTTGCCCAGATGCTTTGAAACGGCCAAAGCAATATTGGTTGAATAATCACCATTCTTGAGATCGGCTGGATGCTCAATAGTAACAGCCTTGGCTTCAATGCCAAGGGTGGTGAGGGCTGCTTTAATATATGCTTCTAGGTGCTCAGTCATCGCTTATTTCTTGCCCGTTGAACCAAA
The DNA here is from genome assembly GCA_964535545.1 of uncultured Candidatus Saccharibacteria bacterium. Taxonomy (GTDB): domain Bacteria; phylum Patescibacteriota; class Minisyncoccia; order Phycocordibacterales; family UBA9973; genus DALYCO01. The sequence continues at coordinate 17,725 of CAZHUT010000010.1, forward strand.
ACCGGCTTCGCCGCGGGCTGATTCACTTAATGTATCAGTTTCTTCAATTTCTGCAATGACAACAGGGAAAATGATCAGCTGCGAGACCTTGTCGCCTTTTTCAATCGTGTATGGTTCAGAACCCAAATTTACCAGATGTGTATTATATTCACCGCGATATCCGGCATCAAAAACACCGCCCATAGTATGCAAACCGGCTTTAGAAATACTTGATTTGTCCTTCACGGTCGCTGCGTAGCCATGGGGAAACTCCAACGCAAAGCCGTGCCACAAACGAACATGCTCGCCCGGCTTGATCGTCACTGTTTCCATAGCATACATATCCAAACCGACATCGCCCGGCAGCGCGTACTTTGGCAAAACAGCATCAGGTTTTAATCGCTTCATTTTAAGCTTCATCGTGATTGCATTGTAACAGAAATCGGCAAGAAAAAAACTCCCGGGAACATAGTCGGGAGTAGCTCAGTTAATTTAGATTTTATACGTCTGTCCGCCTTTCTTTGCCACACAGAGCGCGCCAAGTTTTGAGCCGAGGTTCATGGCTTCGGTAATTAATTTTCCAGAAAGCAGGCCATGAATCAAGCCGGCGCGATAGGCATCACCGGCACCGATCGGATCAATAACCTTTTTTGCTTTCTTCGCTGGAATAAAAACTACGGCACCTTGCATTCGCAATTCACTTCCCTTTTCCGCTTTGGTAATAATGAAATACTTCAAGCCGGCAGCCCATAGCTTCTTGTCTGTAAAACCAAGTTTCTTTTTTAGAAATGCCGCTTCTGGCTCGTTCAAGACTAGAATGTCCGCATACCGAATCGCTTCAGTGAACATTTTTACACTAAACGTTGTGGCAAGTGACTGTCCAGGATCGAAGATAACCAGCGCTTCTTTGTTGCCATGCTTGCGAAATTCTTTCATGTCGCGAAGAATGCTCTTACCTATGCCAGGAGAAAATACGCCGATGCCAATATTTTTCCAGTCGCCTTTTTTTAACAATTTAGAAATGGGGTACGCGTCCAGATTTGCGTGATAACTCTCGCCAGAAAAATTGCCGGTGAACAATCCGTGGGGATTGGTTGCGCCACGGAAGGCAGCAGTCTTGCCATTCTTTATTATGGCAACCCGATTCTCAATCTTTCTGGTTTTTAAATGTTTTGCGTATACAGTAAAATCCTTGCCCGCAATTGAAGCGAGAATCGGCTTTTCTTTTAGTAGTGAGAGGCCGTACGAAATGTTAGCGGAAGTACCGCCGAAGAATGTTTCATTTTCGACGACGTCATACACGACGGCACCAACGAGCAAGATTTTAGATTTTTTATTTACTAGCATAAGTCTAAATTATTTACCGCTAATGGAACTAAGCAGCTCATGGCGCGAAGGTGTGCTCTTTCTCGCGGAGCAACGCGGAGTGAGAAAAGTACACCGGCAGCGCTCTCCGAGGACGATAATCCTAATTCGGTCTCGCCTGGCAGAGTACTTCAACAGTATCACGCGGCTCGACACGAATTGACTACCGTCAATTCGTTCCCTCTTCCCAACTGTTCAAATACGCTTCCTGTTCTTTTGTCAGTGAATCTATTGAAATACCGAGTGCTTTCAATTTCAATTCAGCAATTTTTTCGTCGAGCACTTTTGGAAGCGTGTGCACATCAGGTGAAAGTTTCTTGCCGTACTTGAAAATATATTCAGCTGCCATTGCCTGGTTGGCAAAACTCATATCCATGACGCTTGAAGGATGGCCTTCGGCACTGCCGAGGTTTACCAGTCGGCCTTCGGCAAGGACGCAAATTTTCTTGTTACCCAAATCATATTCTTCCGCATTCGGACGGACAACTACAACTTTCTTCGAAAGTTTTTTGAGTGCCTTCAGATTGATTTCAATATCAAAGTGTCCCGAATTTGAAATAATGCAACCATCTTTCATCTTTTTGAAATGCATTTCATCGAGCACATGCTTGTTGCCAGTCACTGTACAGATAAAGTCTGCGTAGCCGACTGCTTTGCTCATAGGCATTATTTCAAAACCTTCCATCGTTGCTTCAAGCGCTTTGAGTGGATCAACTTCGGTAACAATAACATGGGCACCCATGCCGCGAGCTCGCATTGCCAAACCCTTTCCGCACCAACCGTAGCCGGCAACGACAAATGTCTGTCCTGCAATCAATTTGTTGGTTGCGCGGATGATACCGTCAATCGTAGACTGGCCTGTGCCGTAGCGATTATCGAACATATGCTTGGTTTTTGATTCATTCACCCCAATCACAGGAAAGACCAACGCTTTTTTTGCTGCGAGTGCTTTCAAACGAACAACGCCAGTTGTTGATTCTTCTGTACTACCGTAAATTTCTTTGAGCTGCCCTTTTCGATTCTTATGCAATTCAGAAACAAGATCTGCGCCGTCGTCCATAACAATATTTGGTTTTACATCAAGTACGGCATTGATGTGACTGAAATATGTTTTTGAATCTTCGCCGCGGATAGCGTAGACATGCATGCCGTAATCTTTCACCAACGAAGCAGCCACATCATCCTGAGTAGAAAGCGGGTTTGAGGCGCAGAGATACACGTCAGCGCCAGCTTCTTTGAGCGCAATTGCGAGATTCGCTGTTTCCGCCGTCACGTGCAAGCAAGCTGCAAGACGAACACCTTTGAGCGCTTTCTTTTTCTTGAAGTCATTGGCAATGATGCCGAGTACTGGCATATCCTTTGCCGCCCACGCAATTTTTGCCTTTCCTGATTTTGCCAAACCGATGTCTTTGATGTCGTATGTCATACCATTACTTTACCTGCTTATAAACCATCTCATGGATTGCTTCCCGCGAAAGTATTTCCCCTTTCGGAGCGCAGTCAATTTTCACAAAGTTATTCAGTTCTTTGATGAGCTTCATCGCGCTGTTGCGAGCATTCTCCAGGTGGACAGGATCGGTCTCATGTACATCCCTCTTATTTTTCTTGTAATCTCGCTTCACATTCTTGTCGCGTTCCTGCATTAATTTCTGCGACACTGCGAGCGGCACTGAAAGATACACGACAATATCTGGTCGAGGAATTTTAAATACTTCATATTCCATCTGATCCAGCCATTTAAGGAAATCTTTTCTCTTCTTCGCGTCGGTAATTTTTCCTCCCTGATGAATCTGGTTGGCCGAAACATAGCGGTTAGCCAAAACGGTGTATCCCTTGTCGAGCCATTCCTTGATCTGTTTTGATGATTCCCAACGATCCGCCGCATAGAGTACCGAAGCGATTTTCGGATGCAAATGTGAGAAATTGTAATACTGTTCGGTCAAACAGTGGCCAATGAATTTTCCGAAGAAATTTTTTTCATATTCCGGAAAGTCTACGACTTTCACCGTTACGCCTTCTTTCTTAAGACGCTTTTCAAGCAATGCCACCTGAGTCGCCTTGCCGCTGCCGTCTGTTCCGTCTATGACGATGAATCTTCCTTTCTTTTTCATACGCAAACTATGCTCTGCTTGAACGCCATGCGACGTACGAAATTAGTAAAAAGGCAAAAAAGATGAGCGTAAATGGCACTACGTCTTTATGTTGTTCAGTTTGGGCAACTATCTGCCAGATATCATTAGACAGGACACGTGGGTTAACAAAAATATCCCAACTGTTCCAGCGTAGGAAACGGCCAATATAGATACCGAAGCTAGTGCAGAGCAAAAGCACTGCAATAATCACCCTTGTAACTGTGACACTCCATCGTTTGAGCAACAATACCTCAATCTCCATAAGTGAATAGAACATTGCGAACATACCGAGTGTTGCCGCTGAAAAGAACATGAGGATGTTGTACCAAATCGGCAATGTCGCACCCGCCCGCAGGTGAATGAAATCAGTGAGAAGGTATGGAGCATTTGGAAACAGCGCTAACCAGACAAGACCAGCAAAAACAAGTACGAAACCAAATACTCGTGGTCGCCCCAAATACCACAACATAAAGGAACTTACTGCGAGCGGCAAGAGAGCTAGAATCATGTTCCAGGTCAGGTATAGGTCCATAATTTGCCCCGTCATAGCTACTCGGCCGACGTTAAGAGCAACAGCCAAACCAGCCAAGATAGCCAGCGGCTTAAATGCAGTATGTTTGAAGAAAGACATGCACCTATCTTAGCGAGTTACGGGACGAGAGTCAAAAGAGCCCTATTGCTCTTCATGAGGGATAAATTTCTTGTTTATTTTATAGGCTTCAATCCCTGCTGCCGTTTTTGGAAACAGCGGGCTTGGCAAATTGTCCAGAGTAAACCAATTCCACTTCTCGCATTTGTCCGGTTCACATACTCTGGCTTCCCCGCTTTTCCAGTCGGCAACAAAAGTCAGGTTTACAAAATGCTTTGGCATGTGTTCGAGCTCGTCAGCAAGGGCGTTGAAGCGGATGTTTTCGATTTCGATTCCGGTTTCTTCTATCACTTCCCGATGCAGGTTCTGCAGCAACGTTTCTCCATACTCCAGCTTCCCTCCCGGAAACGACCAAGACCCTGCGCCGTGCGACCCTTTGCGCTTGCCAAGCAAAATCTTGCCATCCTTCCAGACCATGACACCAGTGCCAATTTTTGGGTAGATGTTTTCGTAGTTATCCATAGATTTCTTTATATGCTTCTGGATTTTTCTTGCGCAAATATTCCTTTCGTTTTGAGGGTATATCCATAATCTCAAAATTATTTTCTTTGGCGAGATCAAAAATCCTCGTTCGCGCCGTTTCAATTTCTGATTCTGTGTTTACCAACAATTCAATTTCCACACAAGAATAACCGAAATCGAGATCATCAATATCAATCGTAAAATCTCCCTTCTTATACTTTTTTCTGTTCTGTTTGTAGTTGATAAGCTCAACCAGGTTTTCTTTAATAAAAGCTTTAAGCGGCAATTCTGTCGCAAAGTATTTCTGTATCTCTCCCTCATCTTCTATTTCTTCCGCAATGCCAGCAATTTCATCATCTCCAATCTTCAGCTCAAAATTTCCATTTCGATTGCGCAATCGAATATCCTTTTTGAACATGCGGAAGTCCGGATAGTCATAATATACGTCATGAACAGTCTTCTCGCCCACAAATTCCGCTCCCTCCAAAAGCTTAGCGAGCTGCTCTTCTGTCGGTCTGAATTTTTTCTCTACTTCGATCATATAAATTTTTCCGGAAATTCTCCGACTAACTCCAATGCACGTTTGTAATATGGTTCGAATGCTTTCTTTGCTTCCGGAATGGTGATTTTCCGTTCCCAATCTTTTTTGATCTTCGTTCGCAACGCCGCCTGAGTTTCAGGAAATGAAAGTCCGTCGCTCCAGTAACTTGCATGAAAGACGCCGGTGAAATGCGACGCACCATCAGCGGTAGAAATAATCTGTACTTCAATCGGCATCGTACTGATGTCTGCAGTATCTTTCTGTTCCATCATTTTCCAGTACTCAATGGTCTTAGCAATGAATTCATCCGTGAAGCCGCACTCTTTCATTACTTTTGGACCTTCAACCAAAGTAACCGCCTTCTCGTTTTTACGATCAAGCGGTTTACCGAAATCATGGAACCAAACCAATGTCTCTACCGATTCCCTGTCTGCATCTGGATAGAGATCACATAATTCTATTGCAATCTTTTCGACGATCTTCAAGTGATAGTCCACGATCCATTCGTGGTACTCGAAAGCAGGATTAGAAAAATTTTCTATGGTGATGGCTTTGAATTTTTCTAATTGGTTTTGCATATTTACTCTTCCCGTTTGAAACTCATAGTTTTTGATTCTGATACAAAATGAGGTTTATCAATATCCCCATCGTGGCGACAAATTTGTTTTTCTTCTATATCTTCCAGGTGGGTCATACTAAACTTACGAGATGAACTATGCTCACGAGGAATTTCGATTAAAACATATTCTTTAACATTCTGATTCTCTTCGTAATATTTTGTCCAATCATGAGACGAATGCGTCTCCCAAGAAGATACAACGATATCGGGATTATATTTCCTGAGCGCTTGTTCAACGTCAATTTCCTCTACAGGAAAATCAGGCTTTATTTTCCATGTACCAGAATCTGACGCAATGATCTTGAAGTTGAGTCCTACTTTTTTAAGTAGTTGATTTTTTAAAAAATGACTTAGTCGTCCGTTTCCGGCTCCTGTTTCAAGAATAATTATTGGCTGATTTCCTTTTTGTTTTCCCAAATCGAAAATTCGTTTACCTATATAATCTCCTAAGGCTCTAATAAAGTCTTCGGTTAGGATTTCGTAGTGATTTCGATAAGGACCATCAAGAAACTCACCCCACTCTCCGCGATCGAAATGATTCGTTCCTTCTAGTTTGAATGCCTCGAGGATTTGCGCACGCGAAGGAAGAAAACCTGGATTTTTCATTTTTTCTCGAATACTTTCAGGCGAATTTTCGTTTATTGTGAATGGATTTTTAGGTTCTCCCATGTTATTTTTTCTTCCGCAATACCTTATCCATCTTTCTCGCAATCGCCACCATATCTTTCTCTTTCTTGCCGCGAGTCGTTTCTGCCGGAGTGCCGATACGGATGCCTGAAGGATCCATTGGACCACGTGGGTCGCCTGGGATTGTGTTCATATTGACGATGATGCCAGCCTTTTCGAGAAGTGCTGAAGCTTCTTTACCAGCAGGACCTGCGCCATTCATAAATGTATCAACGAGGATGAGATGTGAGTCAGTTCCACCAGTAATAACGCGCCAGCCGAGATTCTGAAGTTCCTTCGCAAGCACAGCGGCATTCTTCACAACCTGCTTCGCGTATTTCTTAAATGCAGGTGATGCGTCTTCTTTCATTGCGACAGCAACGGCTGCAATCTGGTTTTCGTGCGGACCACCTTGGAGGCCTGGGATAATTGTCTTGTCGATTTTCTTATCAAACTCGCGGGCATCTTT
>CAZHUT010000011.1:0-1722 GCA_964535545.1 uncultured Candidatus Saccharibacteria bacterium
TTGTAATGCATTGGGTGTAGACTTGTATCTTCGGGGGTTGCTTTTCCTACGAGCATAAATTAGTACTGTTTAGTTTATTAATGCTGCTACCTTATCTTATTGGCATCCATCACACAAGAGGGCGTCCATTGGATCTTCCGGGCCGTGCACAACGACTTTCGCCTTTGGACGATTTGGAACTGGAGCGACTGGAGCCGGTGTCGCTACTTTACCCATCTCTGAAAGTGGTACGTACTGCTGTTTCGGTCTCGGGGCTTCCGCCATTTCTTTTACCTGCCCTGTTTGAGTAACCTGATCTTTCTTTTCAAATACCTGAGCAAAACTTTTCTGAACCGGTTGAGATGCTGATTGCGTCATTTGTGGCTGGGGCTGAGGTGCAGCGGCGACAAGCGGAGCAGCAACTGGAGTAACAACTGTTTCAATGATATCGATCTTTTCAACCTGAGTTGGAGTTGTTGTTTCAATAACCACTTCAGTCTGCTTTGCCTGGAAGAGTCCTGAAAATCCTTTTTTACCGAGCGCGGCTGCTTTGTTAACGTTTGTTGTTGACTGTTCAGCCGTATGCTTTGGCTTCATGTGGAGGTAGTACGTTGTCTTGAGGCCTTTCTCCCATGCAGTTGTGTAGATCTTCATGACATCATCAATATCTCGAGTTTCGAGATACATGTTTCGTGAGATCGCCTGGTCTACCCACTTTTGAGCACGAGCTGCAATTTCGATAAATGCGTATGGAGATGTTGAGAATGAAGTCTTGTAGATACGCTTGATGTGTTCCGGGATCTCAGCAATGTTTTCGAGGTCGCCGTGATTTTCGAGAATCTGTTCGCGACATGAGTCCCAGAGATTGAGAGCGCGGAGATCTGCAACGAGGTTTGGGTTAACTTCGAGATACTTTCCGGAAATTTTGTTTCGAGAGAACATCTGAGCAAAGCGTGGATCAATACCAGGAGATGTTCCGGCAACGAGACCGATGTTCGCATTTGGTGCGACGGCAAGTACCGTTGCGTTGCGCATACCCTTACGGACTTTTTTGCGGAGAAGCTCCCAATCAAGTTCAGGAATTCCTTTGATACTGCCAGTTGGAAGTGTAAGCGGCATATTTCGTTCAGCTTCGAGTTTTTTGATTGTATCCATAGGTACTTGTCCCTTTGACCAACCTGAACCTTCGAAGTTCTTGTAGCTGCCACGTTCCTGTGCCATCTGAGCGCTTTCATCGATCGACATGTAACTGATGAATTCAAATACCTTATCGACGAGATCGTGCGCTGCTTCATCTTCGTATGAAAGACCAAGCTGTTCAATTGAGTCTGAAAGTCCCATGAGTCCGAGACCGACGGCGCGGTTTTCTGTGTCGGCCTTGATTGCTTCTGGAATTGGGAGCTTGTTTACATCAATCAAGTTATCGAGCTGGCGTGTTGCAAGTCGAGCCGATTCTTCGAGACGATGCCAGTCGATCTGCTTCTGAATGATGTGCTTCGCAAGGTTGATAGAAATGAGGTTACATACAGCTACGTTTTCACGGTTCTGAGGAAGCGTCACTTCTGTACAGAGGTTTGAAGCGTGAATTGTACCTGTGTTGTTGTTGAGCGCGCGGACGTTGATTGAATCCTTCCATGTGAGCCATGGGTGTGAAGTTGTTTCAAGAGACACAAGGATGTTCTTGTACTGCTGTCGAGCTGGAAGCTTCTTCCACATCTTGATCTCCCCTCGTTCTGCCATATC
>CAZHUT010000011.1:1822-20209 GCA_964535545.1 uncultured Candidatus Saccharibacteria bacterium
GCGCCTTTCTTCTTTCCACCACGCTGCACCGCACGAACTGCTGAGTCGATAATGTGCATGAATGGAATTGGACCAGATGAAACAGTATTGTTTGATTTCAGGACTGAACCGTTTGCACGGAGTTTTGTAACAGCGAGACCGATACCACCTGTTGCTTTTGAGAGCATGAGAACATCAGACACAGTCTTACCGATGTGTTCCATATCATCTTCGATCTGCATCAAGAAACAGTTTGAAAGTGATGGGCGTGTAGTACCAGCACCAATGTTTGTTGATCCAGCTGAAAGATATTCAAGTCGTGACATTTTGTCATAGAACTTGATCGCCCATTCTGTTGGGTTCTTTTCTTTGAGAGCCATACCCATGGCAACACGCATCCAGAAATACTGAGGAACTTCGAGCGGAGCCTGCTTTGAATCCTTGATGAGGTATCGATCCTTCATAGTCGAGAGACCTGAGTATTTGTAGAGTTCATCACGCTCAAGTTTGAGGGCCTTTGCCAATTCTTCGAGATCAAATTTTTCGTTCAGGCGCTTATCGAGCAAGCCAAGTTCAACACCGAGACGGACGTAGTGCTGGAAATGGCCGCGATGCATAGTCACGAGCTCTTCTTTGGTCTCATATGTACCAAGAACTTTCTTATAGATCGTCTTTAAAAGAAGACGAGTAGCAATTTTGTCGTAGTCGAGATCGTACTGCGCATTTTGCAGCGCCGCATTGATCGTCGCCTGATCCATTTCTTCCGTTGTAATGCCATCGTACAACGTCAAATTAGTTTCGGTGGCAATCTGTGTCACCTTTTCAATCGGATTCGGGATGCCATAACATGCATTCTCGATAGATCGATTGATTCGATCGGCATTAAACGGTTCGCGCGTTCCGTCGCGCTTGGTGATGGATGTGGTCATACGACTTTTCTCTACTAAATTAGTGATAAAAAATTGCTAAAAGTGAGCCCGCGACTCGATTTTAGAGGGCATTAAAGACGGCCACTCCTGTTTGAGTGAATTCGTCTTAAATGCGAGCCTCGCAACCGTATCGTTTTGATATTTTAACATGAAAAAAATACAAACTGCCACCACCAAGACCTCAAAATATACCCCTAAGACACGGGCAGAAGTGAGCGTCAATAAGTACCATTTTCCGACATCAAACGAGCGGAAAAACATTGGGTTTTTTGACCGCTCAAAATGCAAAAAAGCAGCATTTTTTGAAAAATAAAAATTTCCTGAAAATTATCTAAAAAGAGGTGTGGAAAAGTCCGTCAGTAAGACATCGAGAGCGCAGGCGAACAGGCCTTGGAGGTACTTGCGGAGCGCGACGGCGCGAGCATGAGCCAAAATTTTAGCAAAAATTTATGGCGGTGCCTCCAAGGCCTGTTCCCGGAGCGATCAAAAGCGAGCTGGCGGATCTCTAAAGACTCTACCCTTCTATAAAGTGCTTCACACCGTCCAAGATGTCGTCGATACTATCTGTGATAACAAACAATTCCTCGTCCCAAGTATCAATATACTCTAGTGGAGCAACATGCGTCTTAAAGAAGTCAAAGATCGGCTGCCAATATTCTGAACCATACAGGTAAATTGGAATTGGTGGGACCTTTTTGGTCTGGACCAGTGTTAGAAATTCAAAAAATTCATCAAGCGTGCCATAGCCCCCTGGGAAATATACAAAGGCTTTTGCCGAATAGTGCATAATCATTTTTCTCGTCGAGAAAAAATGAAAGTTCATTGAACCGGTAACATAGTCGTTAAACTTTTGTTCAGATGGAAGTTTGATGCCAATACCGATTGAAACGCCACCGGCTTCAAAAGCGCCGCGGTTTGCTGCTTCCATTATTCCTGGACCACCGCCAGTCGTGATAACCATTCCTTGTTCCTTGGCGAAACGATATCCGAGATCTCGAGCCTTCTCGTAATAAAAATCTCCTTCTGGCACGCGAGCTGAACCGAGCACCGTCACCATATGTGGGTACTGTTTTATAAAATCAAATCCTTGAGATAATTCTTCTTCGACGACACAGAGGAGCTGGTCTTCACGGTCGCCTGGAGCGACGCCTCGACATACTTTTTTAATTTCGTCTGTCGTCAATCCGACAGTAGATGTAACACGTTTGTCTGAAATCATAGATGATTGGAGTATAGCATATTGTTATGAGCGCATGCTGGTGCGACGAAGCAATTCGGCTTCGAGCGCGCTGGCTGTTTTCATATCTAACAGCGGCAGTTCCCCTTCTCCATGATGGCTATGCTGGTCATTCGTTGCCGCAGTCTCAACGATGATGCGGGCGGTGCCCCATGTTTTTTCATTGAGCGTTTGTTCGTGCGTAATATTTTGGATATTGCGATACGGAATCGCAATTTCTGATTTTGAAACAATGCCATGCTCAATATGAAACGCAAACTCGTCGAACATAAATTTAACACTGAAGTATGTAGCGAACGAAGAAGCGATCACATATATCAAAACGGCAATGCCAAGAATGACAATGGCAGGAAGAATATAGAGTGAAATAAAATTAACCGGAAACGAAGGCAAGCCTTTTGGAATATTCATGGTCACCAGGAGCGAATTCAGATATGAAAATATGACCATTAAAATACTTGCCCCAACCACAATCGGAACACTCTTGCTCACTATAAAATACGCGAGAACGCGTTTGCCGGGAGTATAGTACATCCCGTTTTGAAATGTCGGTTGCATATATATGTATTATCGCTTGGATATGAACTGTAAGCAAACAACCACCGCATCGTCTATATAGGAGAATGCTTAGGAGGTATACTTGACTTTTCACTGAAAATGTGTTAGTGTCACAGGCAATCATTTCCCTCTTTGACAGGGGTTTAAATAGGAGATTTTTGGCCACGATATTCGAAACGTGGCGGCCAAAAATCTCCTATTTTTAAACCAAAAAACAACAAACCGAAAAAAATGAGAAAGCTATTCTCCTTGGTGCTTCTGGCTCTGTTGAGCTGGACCACGTTAAACGCGCAACTTATTGTTAATACCAACAATGGTGCAAATGCCAGTGCCCTACCAGGCAGTTATGGCGTACCGATATTTGCGGTAAGCATAGCAAATGCTGATACTGTTTCGGTAACGATAACAAACATCGTACTGTCTATTGGCGGTGCAAACCCCGGAGTATTCAGTAACATTACTGCGTATGATGGAAGTTTTAGCCCAATCGGTGTACCGGTTACATGGGGCACGCTTAACAACTATTTTGCGATAAGCAAAACATTGGCACCCGGCACCAGCGCCGTTATCTATTTCAAAGCAGACATCGGGGCCACATGCCTAAGTGACTGCTATTCAATCGGTATCGAGCATGTAGACGCAGTGAACTCCTTAACGGGTAACTGGGAAACAATTATGAACACGCCGGCTTATGGCCCGAATTTATGCATTATCCATTCGGCTACTGCAACATTTACCGGGATACCTGATACGGTGTGCGAAAATGTTTCCTTCATTCCAAATATCTCGTATACATGGAATGGAGTTCCGCCTTGTGTAGCTTCACTGCGCCAAGTATGGAGATTTGATTACGGCAGTTCAATCCAAACCCAATTGTGGAATGGAAGCAATCCGCCATCAATGCGCTACTACACTGCAGGCACCCATTACATATGGGTAGATCTTATTGATACTGCTACTAACAACCTGATACAGACTTTCCAGGTTTCTATCAATGTAGCCTCGGAACCGCAACTGTCCTTTTATTCACCAAGCAATACCACATTAGATTGCCTGCATGACTCCTTACTGCTGATTGCAGACGGAAACGGTACGGCAGAAATTTTCTGGAAGTGGAACAGCACTTTTCTGAGCACAGGCGATACGATTGTAGTAACCCAACCAGGAATTTATAGCATTATTGCAACTACAACATATGGCTGCACTAACACCTGGACGGCGAACTTTAACGTATACCGCGATGTATTTAGTATGGAAATGTTTGCTAGCGGAAACGGAAGCTCGCACGACACGCTGTTTATCTGTCCGGACGCTTCTGCAGGTGTTGGCGTAAACGTAACTAATAACTGGGCCTACCCGGTAACGTATACATGGAACACGGGCGAAACTTCCTCGTGGATCAACCAAGCCACAGCTGGAACCTACATTGTAACGGCCACCAACACGCTTGGGTGTACGTTGGTTGATTCAGTACATATCTTGAACCATACCATTGTGCAACCAACGCTTACTGCATTGGGAGACACGGTGTTTTGCGCCGGTTCAAATCCGCATCTGACAATACTGACAGCGCCAGGTTTTGAGTTATACCAATGGAACGGTGTAGTGTTTAACCCAAACAATACTTCAAGCGATAGCGCGAAAGTAGAATGGGGCGGTACTGTTTCGCTTACGGTGAGAGACAGCTTCGGCTGTTGGACATCGGCAGCGAACGAAATAACCGTACACCAGCATTTTCCTGAACAGTCTCTGGTAACAGAACTGGGCTGCCAACTATTTTCTTCGGTAACCACAGGTATAACTTGGAAGCTTAATGGCAACGCATTAAATGACACAAATGCAATCATTCAGCCAACAGTTACAGGTATATACTCAGTTACCACAGTTGATACTTTCGGCTGTGTTGCCAACTCTAACTCGTTGCCGTTTGTTGCACCTAACTTGCCTTTAATTTCAACTAATGGCTCGACACAATTTTGTGCCGGCGGCAGTGTGTTGTTAAGCATTCAGGATGGCAGCAGCTTTACTTGGTCAACCGGTGCGACTACCCAGTCAATCCTGGTAACCACTTCAGGCACCTATACCGCAACTGTAACTAATAATGGCTGTGTGCAAGAAACCAGCCCAATTGAAGTGACCGCAGAGTGCACTACCGGCATTGACGAAACTGAGGGCGAGGAACTGTTCAGCATGTTCCCTAACCCAACCACTGGCGTATTAAATGTTATTTCTGCCGCACCATTGGAAACTATTGTAGTAACCGATGTAACCGGCAAAGAAATAATAAAAATACAACCGACTGATAGCGAAGAGGTGCTTAACACTTCGGGCCTGCCAGCAGGATTGTATGTGCTAACAGTAGTGAGCGAGGGTAAACATTTTTCTCAAAGGTTTGTAAAACAATAGCCATAGCGCTATACAAATTTTTAAATCGGAATAACGAAAGTTATTCCGATTTTTTCCTTTTCTGATCAAGCTCTTCATACTTGGCTTTGTCTGCAAAAAGCATCTTGGCCAGGCGAATATCGTTGTACGTATATCTGCCATCAAAAAATTCATGCACTGGACCCAACCAGACAGTTTGCAGCTCGACAAAAGCAGCTTGGATAATCGGCAGATCATCAATTATTTTTTTTGGGACATATGCCATCACTTCAGCTTCGGACAATTTTCCCTCATCATACAAACGCTCCATATGTCCATAAATAGTCTGTTCGACCAATTCACGAGTCTTGGAGATTTCAGAAATCTTTTTCTTTTCTTTTAAGAGTTTGAGTGTTTCGTCAAATGTATTCCCCTTCCTTACTTTTACAGGTTTAGGCTTTTTCTCTTTTTTAATTTTCTTCGGCATAAGTACGCCGCCGGAAGCAATAATAAAATTCTCCCACATTGTCTGCAGTTCTGCTTGTCCCAATTTCGCAAATCCTTTTTCTGCTTCAAGCGATTGGGCGCGGAATTCGTCGTCCTGTTCCAAAATTTCCGGATGAACTTGTAATGAGCGTTCGTTCCATCCGATCAAATACAAACCTGAAAGTGACCGCACTCGAGAGAGCGCGACGTATCCTTGCCCATATTCAAAGGCGCCTGAAAGATCCATCACTGCCGCATCCAAGCTCATGCCCTGGCTCTTGTGAACTGTCATAGCCCATGCCAAACGAAGTGGCACTTGAACGATACGGGCGCGAATCTTGCCATTCTCTTCGATTACCCATTCAGCAGGTTCAGCTGTAATAGTTCGCCCGTCGCGCGTCTCGATGATCGGATTGCTGTTGTAGGCATCAAAACCAATCACTGTCCCCAGAGTGCCATTCACATATCCAAAATTGGAATTGTTTTTGGTGAACATGACCGAAGCGCCGATTTTCAATTTCAAAGTTTCAGGAGACAAACAGCTTCGAGTGAGCGAGGCTACAAGTGCAGGCGCGCCTTCACTTTCCATCTGATAGGTATGACTGTCAGTCGTGAGTTGTTCGAGCGCCTGATTATTGAGTCGGTCGACATCGGCATTATGCGGAAACAATTTTGGAATCTCTGTTGGAATATCGTCGTAGTGTGTCACTCGCTCAGAAAGGTAATCATTATGATGTTCTTCGAGGCGGTTTGCCCGCATAGCTGACAGGAATGAAAGAAACCGCTTATCTTCTTGGCGATGCTGCTCATGAAGATAGCAGATAACGAGATTGAGTGACTGCCAAGCATTAGACTGGAAAGCGAATTCGGATTCATCCTTAGAAACAGGAGGCAGCTGAAAAAAATCACCGACAAGGATCGTTTGTATACCTCCAAACGGTTCGTCGATATGCTTCACTTCCCTGCAAACACGATCAACCATATCAAGCGTCCGGCTGTCGAGCATTGAGATCTCGTCGATAATCAGAACTTTTGTCCGGCCAATGCGGCGAGCAACGTATTCGTTTGTGGCAATCTGATCGACTTCATAATCTGTCAGAGTTTTTCTTACACCAATACCACTCCATGAATGCACCGTCATCCCCTGAATATGGGTTGCGGCAATACCGGTAGAAGCAGTAATAGCTGGTTCGATCTGGTGCTCGCGCAGGTAGGCCACGTACATACCAATGGTGTAACTTTTGCCGGAACCTGGTTCTCCGGTCAAATACACATTGGCGCCAGTTTTCAGAATGGTAAGGGCTTCGGCCTGAGTCATGGAGCTAGTATACCGCACTTACAATAAAGCCCTAGTGAAAACAGAGTAAAAACTTTATAAATTCTTTATCCGATCGTTATATGCTTATCTGGGATCGATTTTTAGTCTAGTAAGTGCTTTTCAAATATAGAAAAGCTATCATACATATATGCGTATTCTCATCGTTGAAGATGATACTGATATCCGCGTTGCTCTGGCGGCAAACTTAAAAGCGGCTTCATATGCCGTCGACATCGCAGAAGACGGAGAAAAAGGTTCCTATCTTGCTCGGGCCAATGATTATGATTTGGTCATTTTGGATTACATTCTGCCAAAACGCGATGGCTACCGTATCTGCCGCGATATTCGTGAAAGCCAAAAAGCGATGCCGATTCTAATGCTTTCAGTTAAAGGAACCATTGATGACAAAGTTGATTTGCTGGACGCTGGAGCTGATGATTATCTACCCAAGCCATTTTCATTTGAAGAACTCAATGCTCGAGTGAAAGCATTGTTGCGTCGACCGCGGGAAATCAAGAACCCAATTATCATTGCCGGTGATATGACCATAGATAGTGATAAGCAATCTGTCACACGTGGAAACAAAGGCATTTACCTTACTCGCAAGGAATTCGCCCTGCTTGAATATCTTGCCCGTAACAAAGGCCGAGTCGTATCGCGCGGCCAGATCATGGAGCATGTCTGGGATATGGGCAGTGACCCATTTTCAAATACCATTGAAGCGCACATTCTTAATCTCCGAAAGAAGCTTGGCGTCCGCAAGCAGAAACTGATTCACACAGTTCCTGGCCGTGGTTATAAATTCGACACTATAGGATAATTTGAGAGGAAATTTATTTTTCATTCAGGTCGAGCTGGCATACTTGTTTTAGAAGCAACTCGCGGTCGAAGGGTTCCGCTTCAAAAATTGCTATATGAGTACCGCTCCACCTGCGTCAACGTGGCAAGCTACTGCGGGCAGCATAAATGAACACGCATATCCTCATTGCGTGCTGTCCGCAGATAGGCTTAGAGTTGTATAAGTTGCTGTCTAAATAGATCGATTAACGAATGCCATTCATCCTGGTGTTCTTTTTGTAGTTGCAGCAGATTTAGAATTTCGGAGGCGCCCAGGAGTTCGCATTCCAGATGAAGTTTTTCTTCCTCGATCATATCTACCGACACTTCCCTGTCTGATAAGTCATCGAGGCGCTGGAAAGCGCGACCGAGCAAAAGGCCGAGTGATACATATTGTGAATTGGATTTCTGAGATTTTGAAACGGATAAGCCGAGGAGAATTGGAAAGAGAAATGTATATCGGGCTGTTTTTAAATCAATGACAAGATCTCGTAACGAACTGTCATTTTTTGTATCAAGCATTTGGCCAAAAATTGTCTGGCTGGTCATCTGAGAAAATAAAGCGCGAGCTTCTTTAGGGTATGCGACGGTGCTGACTGCTTGAAAAGCAAGAGAAAAACACAGATCACCACAGAGAATCGCCGAAGATTTCCCAAAAAGCTCATGGAAAGATTTCATCCCCCGTCGCTCCGGTGAATTATCAATAATATCGTCATGAATAAGCGCAAACAAATGGAATAATTCCAGCGAATAAAAAAGTGTCAGAAATTGAGATTTTTCTAAAGTTGCTGAATTTGAAGCAAGGTATGCGACATATGGACGGATGCGCTTGCCATGACGAGCAAGTGAGAGTATGTAATTCTTTTCTTCTGTGAAATACTGCGGCACGGCAATCTCCAACTGTGTTTGCAGGTAATGGATAAAGAGCGGATCAAATGCCGCTTTGAATTCGGAAAGGCTCATGGGCTTATTTTAGGAAAAAGTGTATGAAGGATTTTTAAAATTTTAAAAAAATGCGGGACGGGCTTCGCCCGTCCCGCACTAATTGCATTTCAATCCAAATACGACACCCTCGCCTCTTTTTGCTTCACGCTCTTAGCAAACAATGTCGGCAACTCTCCAAAATAGTGTTCGAGTTCAGGTATATCTTTGTCTTCAAACACCTGTTCGAACTTTGTCTTGAGCTCCAATGCCGCTTGGTAGAAAATACTGGAATTTTCATTCATACCGTTTTTCACAAAGGCTTCATGTAAGACCTCAAGTGTAAATCCCTGGCCAGCCAGAAATGCCAGGTGGGTCTTTTCGGGCTGACTCACGGGGAGTTTATTGATGTAAGTAACCGTTTCTACGATATTCATATGTTTGTTTTTAGGGTAAATAAATAACTGCTATACTCCCAAAGACTATACGTCTTCAAACTGAAGATCTTATGAAAAAAAGTTAAAAGCTGGATTTTACAAGCTTTTTTTGCTAGACTAGCCCTGTCCATTTATTGGACTATATGGTGCCTATGGTGTAATGGTTAGCACTAGAGTTTGTGGAACTCTCAGCCTGGGTTCGAATCCCAGTAGGCACCCATTCGAAAAAATTAATACATCCTCACGCCACAGCAGTCGCTGCCGCATGAAAAAGCGACCTACCGCCTTCTCAAACAATTCCGGTAGTATGCTTCATATTTTTGAACCATCGTATCAACTAAATAACCTTCCCTGATTCGCTTCTGGCTCGCTCGGGTAATGTCGAGCAGTTTTTCCGACGGAAGCCCTAAGACATACTTCATTTTTTCCATCAGCGCAGTACTGTCTTTTGCTGGAACCAAAAAGCCGGTTACATTGTTTACTATAATTTCACTGGGACCGCCAACATCACTTGCAATGAGCGGCAACCCTGCAGCAGCAGCTTCAAGAAGCGCTATTGAAAGCCCCTCCCACAGAGACGGCAGGACAAAGTAATCCGAAGCCGCCAAATATTCTTTGACTCCAACAACCGTGCCGCGAAGCTCAATGTGAGCTGCAAGGTTGCGATCTGCGATCTGCTGCTTTAATGCCTCATAGAGTGATCCGCCGCCAACAATGACAAGATGCGCAGCAGGATGTGCTTGTACTACGCCTGTAAATGCATCAATGAGAAAAGGAATGCCTTTCTGCATTTCTAACCGTGCGACGCAGAGAATAATTTTTTTATCGGAAGAAAACCCAAGTTTTGTCCGGCATAACTCTCTGTCAGGAAGGTCAAATATTGAAGCACTCACTCCATTTGATATCAATGTTGTTTTTTCACGAGCGATCAGCTTCTGTTCTTCTGCTGCAGTCTGTGCCGCTTTTGCAGAGGCAATCCAGCCTGAAACCATCCACCGGCTTGCCCGCAAAAAGCGTTCTTCAAGCTTGCTGTCGAGTTCTGTCGTATGGATAACTGTTACAACGGGAATATGCAACAGCCAACCGGCAATTCGGCCTATGGCATCTGCATAAAAGATCTGCGTCTGAATCAGCGCAGGTCTTTCTGCAACCAGGAGAAATATCAAGCGAATCAGTATAAAAATATTGTATTTGCGATACCCCTTCAAATCGGCATCGAGATGTATGACACGAACTCCTTTCTTCTCCAGGAGATCTGAAAGTTCTGCTCTTGGTTCAACTGAAATAACCACCGGCTCAAAAGCAGTGCGATCAATACCGGTAACCGTATCTTGCAGAACCATTCCCACACCATCGGCATGCAATCCGGTGGTAATGTATGCAATTTTTTTAATTTTTTGAGCCATAGCCACGCGTGAAATAAACGGACTTAGATCAGCCACAGACCATCCACCTGCTCTGCAACAACGAAATCATTTTGGGTTAGTCCGCCAATTGAGTGCGTAGAAAGCGTAAGTGTCACTTTGTTGTATGAAATAAAAATATCAGGATGATGACCATTAGTTTCTGCAACGTCTGCAACCTGGTCAACAAAGGCCATAGCTTTGACGAAATCTTTGAAAGTGAATTGTTTCTCTATTGCCTTGTCTGACTGTACCAGCTTCCACTCTTTTACGTTTCCAAGCGAAGTTTCTATCTGCTCTTTTGTCAGCAAATGACTCGAATCAAGTGAATCGCATGGAATACAGGTGGGCATATTATTTGCAGAGCGTGCCAGTCGGAACGGCAGCGAGAGAAGTAAAGGCAGTATTTTGAGATGCAGCATCAACACAAGCTACTCCTGACTGGCTTGCTAACGGCACAGCCACGGCAAATCCTTGCTTACTGTCTGCGCAATATACAACAGCAGGGTTGAGCTTATCATTGAGATTGGCTACGATATCTTTCACTCCATTTGACGAAGCGCACAGACCAGTATATGAATGCTTTTCGGAGTAATACATTTCAGCCATTACTCGGGCGCTTGAAAGTCCGGCCTTGATCGCGGCATCTTTGGCTTTGTTGCTGTAATCCTGCAGCAAGAGACTGATTGATTTTGCAGAAACTGGAGGTGTGATAGTTACCGGTTTGTCGAGTGAGTCGAGAGAAATATCAAATTTCAAATTCTTGACCGGAATGAATGCTGCCATCTCCCCTGCAGGCTTGAGAGTAAAAAGTACTCGATATGGCTTATGATCCCAGACACCAATCCAAAGCTCAGCATCAGTAATGGTGAAAGCAGAAAGCATGTCATTCATATCCTGCACATCGGTCTCTGTAGTTTGTGTACCATCAATAATTGATTTTGATTTGAGAATCAATTCTCCGAGCGCTTTTTGATCAACTGAAAACTGGTATCGGTGTACGTATGTACCATTCCATGTTGTCTTTGCAAGCTCGACGGTTGGTGCAACAATGGCACTTGTTGTAAAGAGCTGGGCTACCTGATTTTTCTTATCCTGAGTTAAAGAATCAGGAATCAAATTGAGAGAAAAATCTTCTTCTGCAATCTCCTTCGCATCATTCTTATTGAACGAGACCCAATCCCCTGGAAGGAACGTACCTGAGTTGCCGCCAGTAAGATCAGCGAGTAACCCGAGGTCAGGAACTTTCACGTAAAGATTTGAATTCGCAAACTTTGTTTCAAAGGAAAGCTTGAGCGGAGTTGGGCCAATGGGTGCATTGAGACTAAGTGTGGTTTCGCTTTTTGTATTTGAAATATCAGTCCGATCAAAGCTACCCTCGGCAGTAAGTGATGCTTGTGCCTCCTTGTTTTGGGAAATTGGAACCGTTGTCGCTTCTTCCTCAGAACCCCCGGCAAGCGATCCGAACATTTCCGAGACCGCAGAGGCATCAAGCTCTGCAGTGACTGTTGCCTTGAAATGACCCGTCTTCGCTGCGGCAAGCTGCATAGGTACTTGTTTGAAGAGTGCCTGAGGGGCTGGATTGATATAAGTCGTATAGCCGTAAGCAAAGGCCGCGCCGAGCAAAACCACTACAACAATCAGTATCGTGATGAGTAATTTCTTTGAACTTTTCTTTTTTGGCTGCAGCTGCATGCCTGACATTCCTGGAGTACCTTGCATGCCAATGAAATGTGGCGCTTCTTCAGCCCGAGTTGGCTGGTATGGGGATTGGCCGAGCGGCGCCTCCGGCGCCGCTCCTTGCATTGATGTAGCCGGCTGCACTGGCATTGGTGGTTTGATATCGTTCAATGCCATCGACGTCGGCAAAACATTTGAGTTCGTTTCAATTACCGGGCGCATTGGTGAAACTGGCTGCTGTATTGGTGTAGGAGCAGGAGTAGCCACAGGCTGAACTGGGCGGACAGGCTGTGGTGGAATAACTTCATTGATTGGCTTTGGTGCTGATTGTGGCGCAGGAGTAGGACGAGCAGGTGGCATTGGCGCAACTGGTGCTGGCGTAGGAGGCATAACTGGTTTCGGAGCAGGCACTGGCTGAGCAGCAGGTTTTGGAGCACTCAATTCTTCTGCTTGAGAAACAAGTGTAGTGCCAGGCATTCGAGTAGGCTGAGCCGGCATAACTGGCTGTTTCATTCCCATCGGAGCTGGAGCCGGCTGCTGCATTGGAGCAGGAGCAGGATTTGGCGGTAGGGTTGGCGCTGGAGCAACTGGTCGTGGCGCTGGTGCTGGTGTAGGCGGAACTGATTGCGGCTGTGAAGCTGGAGCCGGCATCACTGGAGCAGCTGGAGCTGGTGTCACTGGTTTTGGCTGAGGTGGAGGAACGGGGTTCTTGATGCTGCGAATTGCCTCATCAATATCGTTGAGTCGCCATCCACCTTGTGTTGCGAGCAAATCCTTGATAACGCTCTCAGGCGTTCCAAGTGCTAATTGAGATTGGATAAAAAGAAGGAGTTCTTTGTTTATCATGGTACCCATATTGTACCACCTAAAAACGAAATATCACACACTCTGTTGTTTAAAATTCGTAGATGTAGATCTTGCGGCCAAGATTGTAGCGCTTGCGATGGAGATCAATTACTTTCACTGGCTGCTTGTCGGCAAATTTGAAGTCGCAGGAAACGACTCGGCTCCCTGGTTTGAGTTCTTTTTGAAATTTTGGCAGGAGCGAATTCATCAGCCCTGGAAAAAGATACAGAAATACATGCGTCGCATCCCCTACCGGCACATCAAAAAAATCGGCTCTAACAAAATCTGCATTCTTTGCCCCGCGATACTTTCGCTCGGCATGCGAAACAACATATGGGAGGAATGAACGTTCGACGCCGATGGCCTTGATGTTCGGATTGGCGAGTGCTGCGGCAAGTACGACTCGTCCGTCACCTGAACCGAGATCGTACATAACACTACCGTCTTTCAATTCAAGCGCAGCAACAATGTCGGCAAGCACATCTTGCGAAATCGGAATAAATGGCGCGCGGCCGGTCACCTCCTGAATCAAATGAATAATAAGCACAACCGCCAAAACAACAAAAAAACTGACGGCAATAAGATACAACATAACCTGAAGTACGAGTGGCATATATAGTTAGTCTTTCCAATTAATCTTTTTTTCTTCCCGGATCTGACAGGTGCGATTGACGAAATCTTCCCTTCCCGATCCTTGCCGATACGCCGCATAGCGGATCGGATTTTTTTCTGCATAATTCTGGTGTTCTTCCTCAGCCATGTAGAATGGCTGTTCCGGCAAAATGTCTACTGACGCCGGCTTGTCATACAACTTACTGTCATCGAGCTCTTTGATCAAATCTTCGGTAATCTTTTTTTCTTCATCAGTTTTAAAATAAATTGCCGTTTTGTAACTTAAACCCCGATCATGGAACTGTCCACCTTGGTCTGTTGGATCGATGTGATCAAGAAAAAATTGGACCAGTTTTTTAAAACTTGTTTTCGATGGATCATAAGCCACCTGAACCGCCTCTCGATGGTTGGTGGAATGCGAAGCAACAGCCATATAGTCTGCCTCTGCTTCACTGTCTCCGGTATATCCCGAAACAGATTCGATCACTCCAGGCGCCTCTTTGAAATCATGTTCAACACACCAGAAGCATCCGCCTGCAAAAATAGCTGTCTTAGTTTCCATACACCAATCCTACCACACTTAGAGTGTTCGGTGCTTTTTCAAAAACAAGGCGAATATCTGGCTGCCGATGACACCGCCGAGGATAAGGATGGTATAGACACCAAGCGCTTGTCCAACATTTAGTGGAATGGAACGGATTGAACCGAGAATAAAAACAGTGAACCATGAGATCATCGAAAACGCACCTGAAGCAAAAGCAATGCGTCGAAGAATTCGCAATCTTCGGTTTTTATTCATGAACGCCGAGTCGCTGTCGAATGAAAGCTTAATGAGGTATGGAGAGATGATCTTGTTGAGCGCCACGCCATTCAAAACAATCAAGGCGTAGATAATGACCTTCGTTACGAACTTTGATTTCGCCGAATAATCCATCGGCGCTGAGAGATACAGCATTAGTCCTGTGATGAACAAAACAAAAATTGCCGCCCAGATCAATTTTGAAATTGTATCAAGTGTATCTGCTTCCTTTCGAGAAATTTTAAAATCTTTCAAAAACCGAAAAAAGAGCATGTCTGTCGTAACCACTGCTCCGAGGCCGACAGCTGCGGCAAGAGCATGAAAAACAACGACGATCGGTTTTGCTTCAAGGAAAAATTGAGTTAGTTCCATACTATTTGTGTGAGTTTATATATTCACGAGTCATTGGACCGAAATAACCCGTAGCTGGCAAGCCAATCGACTTTTGAAAAGCGGCGAGCGCTTTAAAAGTCTTTGAACCGAACACAGTGGCTTCTTGACCAAGTGAACCCCAGCCAGTTGTAGAAACTGGGAAACCATGTGTATTGAGATAGTACTGGAGTCGAGCAACATCTTGATCATCCATACCCCTGCGAAGATTCTTGAGAAATGATTTAACGTCATCAGAACTTGCTGGTTGAACAGTTGGTGTAGTGTTGATAGTAACGGTACCACCAACTGACTGGACCGTTGGCAATGCTGCGACTACACCACCGGAACTTCCACTCGTAGTCGTTGTCTGAGTCCCAATGGTAAATGAATACGCACTGCTATCAAGCCTATTCCATCCATACGCAATTTCACTCGGATCAACTTCATCCTCACTAAATGCTTGAACGCTCCAAAAATATGCGCCAGGGACAAGTGATTGACCCTCAGTTCCCAACGTATAGCTTCCCGTGCCTGCTGCCTGACCAACAGTAAATGAGTTTGATCCTTGGTCGCCAAGAGCTGACTGATATTGAATAATAGTGTGCGCAACATTGTTAATAAAACCATCTGCCAAGAAGAAGGTGTAACCCACAGAGGCATCAGGGTTTGAGTCTGAGAGATCAAATGTGAACGTTGGCTGCAGATCGGCAATCACATTACTGTTATTAATATGGTCTGATGGTCCAAGATTGGTTGGTATTTGAGGTTCCCCTACGACGGCAACATCAGCCACAGAAGCTGAAGCTGCAGTATTGTAATTGCTGTCGCTGTACGAAATCGTAACCGTATAGAGGCCGAATGGAATACTGTCAGCAGAAGTAGTTACGACATGGCTAAGCGACTGAATACCGCCATTTGGATCAATAGTGATTTCTTGAATGTTTCCCACTTCGTTATCAGGAATATCTGTAAGATTGATTACAATAGGGCTGCCGGATGCTGGTATAAATGTAAGAACAAGACTGCCACTTGCCATTGGTTCTGGAATGCTATACTGCACAGTCTGAAGTGGTGACTGAGGCTTGATCGCAAAGATGCTAGTTGGAGCTGGGCTAACCAGAGTTGGTGCTTCTGTCTCAGAATCTGTAACAATAGCAGCTGAAATCGATGCACTATCGCTTGCAGATGAGAAGGCCGTTGTGCCACCAGTCACAGTTGCATTTGCCAAGCCTCCATCTGTTCCGCTTGTTTGATCCCAGGCAACGAATAGTATTGTGGCACTACCGGTAAATCCTGGATCAGGTTGGGCATAAATACGAGCAGAAGGAGATAAAAGTCGAGCAGACGTGCTTGATACTGCACCGAGAGGTGTCCAGGTAGCACCGCTATTAACTGAGTAATACCATGTGATATTACTACCATCAGCTGCAATAATCGCAATTCCAGTAACTGCCCCACTATCAACGTCAGTAACATTATCAAGACCGCCTGCTGGGGTTGTAAAGTCAACCAACGAAGACACCTGTGTACCGACTGCGCCAGAAGGTGCCCCCGCGTCTGGTGTGTAACCAGTGAGTGCTGGACTCTTTGCTGCATCGAGTACTGGAGCATCATTTACTGCGGTAATGGTAAGCACAACAGAGTCACTTGCGGATGAGAACGCCGTTGTCCCACCATTTGTTGAAACACTAACAGTCGAGCCATCGCTTCCACTAGTTTGATCCCAGGCGCGAATCGTAAGCGCGCTAATATTACTGCCATTAAAGTCTGGTGCGGGACGGCAATAGATACGGTTCGTTCCATTTGCCGCAAGTAAAAGCGCAGCAGAATTTGAAACGGAGCCGATTGGTGTCCAGGACGAGCCACTGTTAAGTGAGTAATAGCACGTTAGGTTAACATTCACATCTGTAATTGCGATACCGAGAAATGGAGCGCTGTCAACATCGGTAATATTGTCTACTTGTCCTGCTGGAGTTGCAAGATCAACAAGACTTGAAACCAGGGTGCCCGTTGCACCCGCAGGCGCAGCGGCGTCTTCACTAATCGTTGAGAGCGCTGGTGTTTTGGTTACATCGAGTACGGGCGCATCGTTGACTGGAGTAACAACCAGGCTGGCTGTATCAGTCGCGGTTGAATAGGCAAAGCCGCTGCCATTCTGAGTACTATCGCCGAGCTCGCCTTCCCCTTCAGTGCCAGTAGCATCCCATGCCCGAAAAGTAATAGCTGCAGCAACTGTTCCGTTATAATCCACTGACGGCTGACAATAAATTCGGTTTTGATAATCAGCAGTAATCAATCGTGCCGAAGAAGCTGAAACTGTACCAACTGTATCCCAAGTCGTTCCGTTATCAAGTGAGTAGTAACAGGTCAAGATTGCATCAACGGAAGTGATAGCAATACCCGCAATAGCTCCGCCATCTGAATCGGTAATATTGTCGACTTGACCAGATGGGGTGTCGAAATCAACGATTGAAGAAATGAGCGTGCCTACAGCGCCGCTTGGTGCTCCTGGGTCTTCAGCGATTGCATTCAGCGCTGGGCTTTTTGTTGCATCGAGGACAGGAGCAGTATTTCCAGGAGAAACGATAATGGAAGCGGTGTCGGTTGCCGATGAAAATGCAGTTGTGCCGCCACTGGAGGACGTGCTTGCGAGTCCCCCGTTTGTGCCGCTTGTTTCGTCCCATGCGCGGAATGTAATCGCATTTGCGACTGTTCCAAAGAATGGAAATGTTGGCTGGAAGTAGAGACGGTTACTTGCTGTTGCCTTAAGTAACCGTGCGGATGAAGTTGAAACGGATCCGAGAAGGGTCCATGAAGCGCCGCCGTTTGTGGTATACCACCAGGTTCCATTTGATGAATTAGCGCTTGTGATCGCAATACCAAGACCGTCTTCGCCGTCAGCATCGGTTACGTTGCTGAGATTGCTACTAAAATCAATAATGTCATAAATAGGTGTTCCAACGGCGCCTGAAGGAGCTGGTGAAGCTTCAATGACTACACGGAGAGTCGGACTCTTGCTGGAGTCCAGTACCGGCGCATGATTGCCGGTTACTGCGATTCCAGTCATAGCCTTTGAGCCGGTAACAGAAAGCGCACCATCACTAATACTTGTGGCAATCGTAAAATTACTATTGTATCCAGATGTGGGCACAAACGTTACTCCAGAAAGTAGCGTATTTACATCGGCAATTGCTCCACTGGCAGTCCAGACACCAGAACTAAATGTTGAAGTGACAGAACCAGAGGTTGCTGTACTGAGCGTACCAGCAGAAGTAGTTGAGAGCGTAAGTGTAGCAGTCACACTTGAACTGTCCACATCAGAAACTACAATATCGGTAAGATTGAGGTTTGTATCTTGAGTATAGGTCTCTGCTGCACTTAGGTTTGTTGCTGTTGGTGCATCGTTAACCGCAACACCAATTACCGCCTTTGTACCAGTTACCGCTGGAGCAACACCATCCGTAACACTTGTAGCGATAGTAAAATTTGAATTGAAATTTGCTGCGGGAGTAAATGTAACGGCTGCAAGCAAGACATTTACGCTAGCGACTGCACCACTGGCAGTCCAGACACCAGAACTAAATGTTGAAGTGACAGAACCAGAGGTTG
>CAZHUT010000011.1:20309-23908 GCA_964535545.1 uncultured Candidatus Saccharibacteria bacterium
AGAGCGTAAGTGTAGCAGTCACACTTGAACTGTCCACATCAGAAACTACAATATCAACGAGATTGAGCGCTGTGTCTTCGGTATATGTTTCTGCTGCACTTAAGTTTGTTGCGGTTGGTGCATCATTAACTGCAACACCCGTAAAAGCTTTGGATCCAGTAACTGAAGATGATCCGTCACTTACGCTTGTCGCAACGGTAAAGTTTGAGTTGAAGTTTGATGCGGGTGTAAATACGACTGCTGCAAGCAACACATTCACATCGGCAATTGCTCCACTAGCAGTCCAGACACCAGTACCAGCGACATACGTTGAAGTTACGGCGCCTGATGTCCCAGTCGACAATGAACCGGCAGCAGGATTTGAGAGTGTAAGTGTTGCTGTCAATGAGCCACCATCTGTATCGCTTGCCACAATATCAATAAGGTTGAGTGGAGTATCCTCAGTATAGGTCTCTGCTGCACTTAGGTTTGTTGCTGTTGGTGCAGCGGCAAACACAAAGCTTGTATAAGAAAAACTTACGACCAATGCTAGGAATATAGCGAGGACTTTGCCTTGTTTCATATAGTGATAAGTGTATCACTCTTATACTGAGCTGTCTTGGGTATAACCTATTCTTTTGCAGCTAAATCCAAGCAGACTGAATTGACACAATAATGCTTTCCTGTTTTGGCTTCCGGATCGTCAAAGATATGACCGAGATGTGAGCCACAGTGAGCACAAAGGACTTCGGTTCGTTCCATTCCATATGATGGGTCGTGCTCAAATTTCACCGCGCCTGGTAAAGCTTGGTCAAACGAAGGCCATCCGGAAAGACCGGGCTCTGTGGAAGTATATTTTGCGTCAGATGGAAATAGCGGATTGCCGCAGGCCTTGCAGTTATATGTTCCCTCTCGGGTTTCGTGTAGGTATTTTCCAGTGCCGGGAATCTCAGTTCCCTTGCCGCGAAGGACCTTGTACTCTTCGGGTGTGAGTTTCGCTTTCCATTGTTCTTCTGAATGCTCGACTGGAATCATGTGTATGATTATATAACAAAAAAACCAAGCCAGGGACTCGGTTTTTTATATTTGTGCACGGGAGAAGATTTGAACTTCCATGCCCTTGCGGGCGCTACCACCTCAAGGTAGTGCGTCTACCAGTTTCGCCACCCGTGCATATATTTGTACCTACACTTGCCTGCTAAGCTCCTTTGATACCTTAGCACTACCAGGTAGTGCGTGCAGTATTCATATGAGTTTCGCCACCCGTGCATTTGGGTACGATGTTCGCCGAATAGG
Organism: uncultured Candidatus Saccharibacteria bacterium; assembly: GCA_964535545.1. Lineage (GTDB taxonomy): Bacteria > Patescibacteriota > Minisyncoccia > Phycocordibacterales > UBA9973 > DALYCO01. Next base: position 21,585 of record CAZHUT010000011.1, read on the forward strand.
GCGATACCGTACCATACTATCAAAAAATCCATTTTTGTAAATGGATTTTTTGAATTGATTATTCTTCGTCTGATCCAGATTCTTCTTCTACCTGTGTTACTGACTTCATCTTTCGGCGAATATCGCGGACTGCCTTTTCTCGGACATAGTAGAGTTTTGAGCGGCGAGCACGTGCCTTCTTCATAACTTCAATTCGGTCAATCAATGGAGAGAAGATCGGGAAAATACGTTCAACGCCAACGCCGTTTGAAACTTTGCGGACAGTAAATGTGCCACCCATAGTCTTGCCGTGCTTGCGAGCCAAAACGATACCTTCAAAAGCCTGGAGGCGGTACTTACCTTTATCTTCAATTTTTGACCAAACCTTGATCGTGTCGCCTGAAGAGAAATCGAGCTTCTTGCGGGCTTCAATATCGACAGGAGTGAATTTCAGTGCTGTTTTCATATACGGGGCATACATTAGCATAGAAAACCGAAGTATGCAAATCGCCGGCAGGCGATTTGGATCGAGCCGCGTGACACTCTAAAACACCCCCTCCAGGCGAGACCAAATCGATATAAGGGACAAAATTATAAGCCGAATTCGCTTCTGGCCGCCTTAAAATCATCTGGATATGGAGCCGCAATTGAAATCACTTCTCCGGTTGGAATTGCAAAGACAATTTCTCGAGCATGCAACGCCATTCGGCCAAAACCAAGCGCTGTATCCCGACCTGGCGCATAGAGCGCATCAGAAATAATCGGATGATTGAGCGATTTGAAATGCACGCGAAGCTGATGTGTGCGGCCAGTTTCTGGTTTTGCTTCGACATAACTATACACACCTTCTTCGGTGCTTCCCTTGCCTTCTGCCCCGCCAATATCCGCGAGTACTTTGTATCGCGTAATTGCTTCGCGGAGTTCGCCGCGCGCGCCACGTCCAGTAGCCCATTTTCGGACATCGTCTCGCGCGCGGCCAATTGGCGCAGTAATGACTCCTTCCCGTTCTTTAGGTACTCCTAATAAACATGCGTGATATGTTTTTTTAATCGTGTGGTCTTGAAACTGTTTTTTAAAAAAAAGAAAACTTTCCTGATTCTTGGCGATGAGCAGGCAGCCTGAAGTATCCTTATCGAGACGATGGACAATTCCGGGACGCTTCACTGTCTTCCCTTCCAAGACCATAGGCTCGCCGATATCAGTCAGTTCTGGTCGTCCGGCCATAAGGATATCGGCTAGTGTTTCAAATTCGTTTCTACCGTCGCCATGAACAACCAAGCCGGCCGGCTTGTTGAGGACGATGACATATTCATCTTCGTAGAGGATTGGGGGCATGTACAGAGTATTATGCATAATACAATAAAAAAGAACACCCTCTGGGAAAGGATGCTCAATGATATTGCTGATGAAGCCAAATGCTTGGGCTTCGATTGCCGTTAAATATACATTCTTGTCTGCTAAGGCGTAAATCTCTTCGATAGTCCTTCCGGTCGTACGAACATAAAATTCGAAAATTGACCGTTCAGCCATCAAATGTTTTTCAGTTATTATTTCTCCTGATGCAGGAATAATCCTGTGAAGGAGAAATTTTGTATCTGGTGTGGCAATGCGTCTAAAGCCGCATGCCTGGTGTATAAGAAGTGCAGCTGATGCAACTTCAGTGTGTCCAAATCCGATCAAACCAGAACTGGATATTTCTTGCAGTTTTTGAGCAATTTCTATGGCCGGGTTTACCTCACCTCCTTTGCTATAAATATGTATCATTGCCGTGGGTGTATGTAACTGGGCCAAAAAAGAATTAATTGCTTTCACGGTTGCATCCTCGATGCGTCCCGCGATATAAAGGTTCTCCATTGACAAATAGTTATTACTTGCTATAATAACACGTATTAGAAGTTAAGTCAAATATATAACTATGTCAGAAAAATTTCCAATGCCAGGTTCAAAAGACGAGAAGGGACACACATTTGTCCAAGCTCCAGACGGTTCACTTATGGAAGTTGGTGCAAAAGAAGAAAACGGTGAAATTGTTCCGCAATTGAGCGAAGAACAGCAGGAAAGCTTGAACGAGCAGCACGAAGATCTTAGATAACAAAAAACACCCTACGGGGTGTTTTTTTATAGTGCCCCCGCGAGGAATCGAACCTCGAATAACGGCTTAGAAGTCCGCAGTTATATCCATTTAACTACAGGGGCGTTGTACCTAGAAAAGTACCATTTTATCTGGCTTTTTCAAAGTACGGGTTGATTTCGTTGATGAAATACAGTAGTATAGCCGGTACATGCGCGGTTAGCTCAGTTGGTAGAGCAATCCGTTTACACCGGAAAGGTCAGGGGTTCGAGTC
>CAZHUT010000012.1:0-22967 GCA_964535545.1 uncultured Candidatus Saccharibacteria bacterium
AACCGCCAATCTTGGCAATATGGGCATGGACTGGAATATCTTCGTGCATGATAGTGACATGAGCGGCTCCGTTCTCGATCTTGCTGCCCAATGTGCCGGCTGACTGATAGCCAGTTAGAAGGATCGTGCTATTTGGGTCTGGGAGATAGTTGAGTTCGTGATGAAGAATTCGGCCGCCGTTCGACATGCCTGAACCAGCAATAATGATCTTCGGGTTTGGAACTCGAATGATTCCCTTTGATTGCTCAGTATCTTCAGTGATGCGCAACCCTGGAAACGAGAAGATATCTGGATCCTTTTTAATATCTGCCTGGGCAATTGGATTGAAGTAATCTGGATATTTTTTGAAAATTGTAGTGAGCTTGATACCAAGCGGAGAATCAAAGTACACCGGCATCTTTGGTATGCGCTCATTCTCAACGAGATTGTTCATTTCATACAGCAATTCCTGGGATCGTTCGAGTGAGAATGTCGGCATGATTAGAACACCTCTGCGCTTGTAGTTATCTTGGATGACTTCCTGGAGCTTGTTGCGACGCTCTTCTCGGTCTTCGTGTTTGCGATCGCCATACACGCTTTCCATAACAAGGTAATCAACGTTCTCGAGCTTTTCTGTGTCGCGTAAAATTGGTGACGGTGAATTGCCAAGGTCTCCGGTAAAGACGATTTTCTTTCCGTGGAAAGTAAACTCAATCATTGATGATCCGAGTACATGGCCGGCATCGAGTAGTCGGAAGGTGAAATCTGGTGCGATTTCGGTTGTTTGCTTGTATGGATAACCCTTCCAGAGATCGAGCGCTCGGCGGATGTGTTCTTCGGTATAAATCTTGTCCAAACCATGCTCTTTATCCTTGGCAACAATAGCCGCTGTATCTTCAAGCATTGGGTATGTAAGGTCTCGTGTTGGTGGAGTTGAATAGATAACACCCTTAAATCCTTCCGCCATCAGTTTCGGAATGCGGCCGATATGGTCAATATGGCAGTGAGTGATAAAAAGGATATCAATTTCAGCCACATTGTATGGAAATGGGAGCCAGTTCTCTTTATCAGCGATACTTTCGCCCTGAATCATGCCACAGTCGACAAGAATCTTCTTGCCATCGGCTTCTATAAGAAAGTTTGCACCTGTTACAGTGCCTGCTCCTGAACAAAATGTGATTTTGAACGGGTGTGATGTAGTGTTAGATACCATTACGGATAATTATAACGTATCTTTCATTAAAATACACTGCTTTTTGTCATTCCGAACTTGATCCGGAATCTAAGTTTTGTGGTTGATTGGAATAGTGTCCTCGGAGAGCGCTGGCGATGCACTTTTCTCACTCCGTAAACTCCGCGAGAAGAAGTGCATCTTCGCGCCCTGAGCAGCTTATACCCCGTATGAGCAAAGACTTGAGCAGCTCTGCCGGTAAAATCTATGTATAAATTAAAAAAAATCCCTTCACGGGATTCGTAAAGAGCTTCTTTTTAGGACTATTTGGCAGATATCACCTTAGCATGAAGCTAAGTGGGTTCCAGATGTGTGAGGCCAAGGCCAGACGCAATCGAGGATCCCCTATGTGAATTGTTCTAAGTGATACTCCAAAATAATCCTATCTTGAGTATACCGTTCCTGTACTAGTTCGCAAGTGGATTTCTAGTCCGAACACAATTTTACATGCTTAACAAATCTGTTTTCTTATTTTTTCCCAATTTTTTCTTTAATTAGTTTTGAGATTTTTGCCAATTCTTCCTCCGGAGTCGTTTCTCGCTCGCCCGGTCGGTATAAAAACTTTCGTGGCTCGTATTCTGTAATGCCTGTATCGCCTTCTTTTCGCGGCAAAACATGCAAATGAAAATGTGGAACCGATTGACCGGCTAATTTTCCTTCATTCCAAGCAATATTGAAGCCTTCAGCGCCAAAAAGTTCTACTAGGGCAGCTTTAAGCTTTGTCTGCAGGTCAAAAATCGCAGCTTTTTCCTCATTAGTGAGGTCTTCCAACTTTGCTACGCAGCGGATTGGGGCTATGAGCACATGTCCTGGAACGATTGGAATATTTGTCGGGAATGCCCATGCTAAATCGTTCTCAATAATGGTTCGGGCTTTGATTTCTGGTTTTTCGCAATAGACGCAATGCATAGTAGTGATAATTAAATCTTAAATAATTCCTTAAAATCCATATCTGCCTGAGCATTAAAAACCATGTTTGCTTCGGCATTTAGCTGCTCAATGTACTGATAAAAGCCTTCTTGACTAAATGGCGTCAGATTCAGCCCCTGGCACAGCTGAGTAATTTCTTCCTTGATCTTGCTGACATCTTCTTGAGAACTGGCCATCTTTTCTGCTTCAAAAAAGTAACTGTGTCCCGGGATTTCGTGCAGAGCGAATTCTATGCCTTTAAAATCAAAAGCGGTGATGATTCTTTTTCCCAGGATACCTTTGGTAAGTCCAATTTCTTTGAACATTTCAACCAATGTATCAAACTTGCCTTTCTCTCCTTTAAAGGTCAACTCCTTTCTTGTGTCAGTGCCTCCCCAGGAACCAAGTTTAATCACGATCTCTGGAACTTCGTTAGTCACCCGGACGCGGATATCTTTCTGTCTATCTTTGATACCACCATCAGGAAGGAAGGTTGAGTAGTCGATGAAAATTCTCCGCTTGATTTCCTTTTCAATGCCGTGTTCACGGAGAAAAGCTGTCAGGTTTTCATGTTGTTCTTTGGTGAGCGCCCCGCGGATTTCTACCTCTATGTTCTGTTCCATATGGTGGACTATAGCACAAAACCTGGCCGAAGCCAGGTTTTGGAATTATTTCTTTTTCTTTGGCTGAGTGAACTTCTCGTGAGCTGTTTCGTAATCGAAGAGTTCTTCAGTCTTGAACCAGTGTTCGATTTCGAGCTTTGCTTCTTCTGCGTCGCCTGAAGCGTGGATCAAGTTTGGAATGCCGATTTCATGTGTATCAGCATGACCGTAACTGACATGTGAGTAATCACCGCGAACTGTTCCTGGAAGCGCGCTCTTTGGTTCTGTTGCGCCAACCATCTTGCGGACAAGAGCAGCTGCATCAACGCCTTCGAGAACAAATGCGATCACTGGGCCAGCATTCATCATTTCGAGGGTTACTTCAAACACTTTTTCTCCGCGGCGTGAGATCACTTTGCCGATGTTTTCATAGTGGTGATGATACTGTTCGCGTGTCGGACGGAGCATTTTGTTGCCGACGATTTTCAAACCGACTCGTTCGAAACGAGCGAGGATTTCTCCAACGAGACCGCGCTGTACTGCGTCAGGCTTGAAGATGATAAGAGTGCGTTCTAATTGCATATAAATAAAAAGGTGTCTTTAGCTCGACACGTAAGCGTCTATTACTGATAAGATAGGCCTACTATAGCAAAAATTTAGCTTTTCGCAATTCTTCGGGCCGATAGAATTTCAGGCATAGGTTCATCAAATGACACACGTTTTATACTGTGAAATTCTTCATTTGTAACCTTGTAGATGGAGGCATATAGGTCATAAGCAGTCCCAAAATAGGCCTCTTCCATAACAAAGCCCAAATCCTGGGCAGCCTGTTCCACGCTGGACTTGTTTGGACCTTCAATTTCGATGTAAGGCGGAAGCCATGGCCAAGTATCTACGACAATTTCGACGTCTCTCCAATTCCAGACTTCTCGATAATTTTCCTGGTATGCAACCACATGCAATCCTGTTTGAGACAAGATATATGCCCCCTTTTCAAAGTCAGAAACGGTTACTTCTGTTTCAAGCATGCCATCTATGGCGTGAGATTTTTTTGATTTGAAAGTAAGTACAACTCTATCACTTTCTTGGCGAATACGAATCCAATCCCCTTTCGGAGCGAGCGGATTATCGTACACATACCTTTTCATTAAAAATTCGTCTTTTGTTTTTTGCGCACCTAGAGCACTAAGACCGCTTCGAATAGTCTCTTTGCTTATGACAAAAAACTTTGCTTCTATCTCTTCCATAGACTAACCATTTGAATTGTAATTGTAACGCTCCATGATTTCCGCTTCCACTTCTTCGCGATCGCGGCCGAACTTGAGGTATGAGAGCTCTTTGAGTTTTGCACCCATTGCTGGGTCGCCCTTCGGTGGAAATGGCGTATGAGAATTGAATGGCTTGACCGGCATACCGTTGACGAGCATCTTGATGTAGCAGTGAAGGTTCTCCTGCTTGATGATATCCTTCGCTGTAAATTCCGGCTCGAACTGTTTTGCAAAAATTTCTGCATTTTCCGGTGACACACGGTGCACAACCATACTACCAACGTTACCGAAGACGGCGTTCTTGATATTGTCTTCAAGCTGTTCAACGTACTGGTGCGCAATGTTGAGTGACAAGCGATATTTACGAGCTTCTGAAAGGATCACTTCGATTGAGTCAGTGGTGATGTTCTGGAATTCGTCGATATAAAGGTAGAAGTCATGGACAGGCACGCCGGTTCCGACAATGTCTACACGAGAAAGCGCAGCCATCGTGATCTTACCAACCAAGATAAGACCGATAAGATTGGCGTTGATATCGCCAAGTCGTCCTTTTGAGAGATTCACCAAGAGGATCTTCTTATTATCCATGATTTCACGGAAATTGAAGACTGATTTTTCCTGCGCAACCACTGGACGCATGATGTCGTTTGAGATGAAGACATCGAACTTGTTCGTAACGTACGGCACGAAGTTTGCCAACGACTGTTCACCCGTTGTCTGTTCAGCATTCTGCCAGAACTGCTTGATGATAGGATTCTTACAACGTGACAATTTCAAATCTCGGAAATCTTTGTCGGCAAGCACGCGGCCGATTTCAAGAAGCGTCATACCCGATGAAGGATCTTCCATCACGAGCAATGCTGAGTTACGGAAGTATTGTTCAAAGGCCGGACCGCCGGCAGTCTTCATATCGAAGAGCTTGTTGAAGATAGCCAAAAGTTCGTTGACCACGAATGTCTTCTGCTCCGGATACTTTGGATCGTATTCCAACATGTTCAACCCCATCGGACGATCGATGTATGCGGGATCGAAATAGATCACATCGTCAATACGTTCCTTTGGAATGTTTGCGATAATGTCCTGAATATCTGAACCGTGCGGGTCAATGAAACAGACGCCGTCGCCATTCTTGATATCCTGAATAATCATATTTTTCAAGAACACCGTTTTACCAGTACCGGTTTGTCCGATCACATATGTATGTCGAACTCGGTCTTCACGAGCCATGTATACATCTCGATACTGACCGCGGTATTCGTTGGTACCGAGCAATACGCCTTGGGCCTTCATTTCGAGTGGTGCTGGAGCTGTTGCAGCCTTCGCCTGCTTCAATTGTGGAGTGCCTGAGATACCCACTGGGAAGTGGAAGAGTGATGCAAGTTCCTTGAGGTTAAGCGGCATTAATTCCTCTTCACGTGCGATGCGGTATGAATATTCGCGGAAGAATTCTCCTGCTTCCTGAACATTGCCGGTTCGATGCCATTCAATACGGTTAGCCATTGGTTCATTGAACTGATTGAAAGCTGCCTCGATTTCACGAACGATATCGAGCGAGCGCTCCTTGGTCTTGCCCGAAGCAACGATGCGGATGCCGGCCTGAAGCACGGTACTCTTGAGCTTGTTCTGAACATTTTCTATGTCTTTCTGGTTTGCCTCCTTCTTTTCTGCGTCTTTCGGATCCTTAAAGAAGCCCTTCATAATATGAAAAGTTTCGCGAGCAACTGAGTGCGACTGCTTAACAGCTTCACGGGCACGGATCTTTTCTTCCTTCACTCGGTGCAGGACATGTGAAAATTCTTTCACCAGCTTTTCGCCTGCAGGGACGATGGTGAACTGCAATGCCGCACCTTCGCCACTATCTTTCAATTTCGTAAATGCGCTGACGATTGCCGCCATTGGATCATGTTCAATGTTTTCGTGAATCTTGATCGGATAGACTTCAGTTTCGCCGAGATGCGCATAGGAACCGACAGCAAATCCGTCTTCAGTGAAGATGTTGTAATCATCTGTAATCTCCCGAATCTTTGCATCCTGATAGAAACCGAGAATCTGCTTTTCGAAGAGGTCCACTTTTGCCGTTGGGATGCCAGCATAAAACATCACCTGATTGCCTTCATTTGAGATGGCGATCTCAAGTGTATAGTAACGACGGCTAGAATTATCAGTTCCGCCGATATTGAGCATACCTGCATAGAACTGCTCCATCGCCTGGATGAATTCCTTATAGCCTTTTTTGTTCTGATCGTCTTCTTCTGGAAGCGTGATCTCGAACAATTTCATGTCTACGCCCTTCCAGACTGGGTCTGTTTCCTTGAGACCTGGAATTCCTTTGGTTGCTGCAAGATACTGGACGAGGAAGCGATGGAAGTCATCATCTACATGTGGACTATGCAGGGCAAAAACGACATCAAGTGCAGTTTTAATACCCTTATCCATAAGCACGCCGAGCAATTCTTCCATCTTCCGATCGTGTGTTTCAGGCTTGAGCTTGAGGACAAGTTCTTCCACTTTGTGTTCTGGCAAGACGCGCGCTTCGTGGAGAATATCTTTGGCATCGGCTTTCTTATACGCTTCAATCACATCGCTGGCAATTTTTTCCTGGCTTGCTGACTGCCCTGCGGCCTCAATCTGCTGTTCACGCTCAGCAATACGGGCTCGCAAAAAAGCGATCTCCTCTTCAGGAGTCTTGAACTTTGGCGCAGAACCTAGGGCTAAACCTTCCATGTTGGTTTTATTATACTTTAGAAAAGTAAAACTTAACAGAGCCCTTGTTCGAGGGAAGCAGCCACCCATTGACTGCGCAGCTTGTCTTTCATTCCCAGGATTTCATCCTTGGTAAACCACCGGGCATCAAGCAATTCATCTTCTTTGATTGCTATCACGCCATCAATAATTTCACCTAGGAAAAGCATCTTTGAGTCGCCTTTGGAGCTATCTGTTGGCCATTCGCCCAATGATTTTACAAGGCGGATATTCAATGAAACTTCTTCCATAGCTTCTCGGACGGCACACCGCTCTGCTGTCTCTCCTTCATCAATTCTTCCTCCCGGCCAATTCCACAAGCCAAAAACTATCTGCTTCTTTTCTTGGACAAGCAGATATTTATTATCTTTTTTGAGAACAACGCCAGCGGCACGGAGCATGTTACGGCAGTGTTAAGATTTCTGGTTCCCCGTCTGTAATAAGCACAGTATGTTCAAAATGCGCGCTGCGAGTTCCGTCTGAAGTTCGGACTGTGTAGCCGTCTCGGGCGACAACCGTGTGTTCGCTGCCGATATTCAACATTGGCTCAATGGCAATAACCATTCCCGGTTGAAGCAACTCTCCCTTGCCTGCCTTGCCGTAGTTTGGAATATATGGATCTTCATGGATCGCTCGGCCAACACCGTGACCTGAAAGGTCTTTGACGATGCCGTAGCCGAATGGCTTCACATACTGCTGGATGGCGAAACCGATATCGCCGACGCGATTGCCGCCTTTGGCTGCTTCAATGCCAACCATAAGAGACTCCTTGGTTCGTTGAAGCAGTTCCTCGTCTTTCTTTGAAATTTTGCCAACCGCTACCGTGATTGCATGATCAGTGAACAAGCCTTTGTGTTTCAAACCAAGATCAAGCGAAACGATATCGCCTTCTTTGAGGATAACCTCCTGGGATGGGATGCCATGGACGATTTCATTATTTACCGAAACGCACAGTGAAGCCGGGAACGGTCGCATGTGCATTGCAGGCTTGTAGCCTTTGAATGCCGGCTCATCTCCCCCGTCGCGAATCAGTTCTTCGGCAATTCGGTCGAGTTCGAACGACGAAACACCCGGGCGGACATGGGTCGCTACCTTAGCCAAAATAGTGGCTAAACGCTTGCCGCCTTCACGGAGCAATTCAATTTCTTCAGCTGTTTTTATAATGACTGCCATGTTATTTAATAGTTGTACCAATAAACGGTTTGCCGTCCAAATAGTTCTTGAGGTTTTCAATATTTTTACCGTTCATAATTGCAACCTCAATGCCATTTTCTTCTGCAGCTTGAGAAGCAATTGGATCAAATGGTGTTGAGAGTCCTGGCTTCCACTCACTTGGAATGTATGAGCGATATTCTGCCCATGAAACATTTTCCAGTTTCTTTGCATTAGGATTTAATTTTGGATCGCTATCATATGCATAATCAATATTCGAAAGATTGATAACTTGCTTCGCTCCAGTCTTAAGGGCAAACTTTATAGCTCCCAAGTCAGTACTTGAACCAGGTTTTACTGCACCAACAGTCACCACGGGCTTTTCAATATTTACAAAACCATCCGGACCAGTGTTTATGATTTCTGGGTGAGCAAGTTCTCCAAACAGTTTATTTACAAACATCGCATTCAGTCGAAGTGAAGCTATGCCGATCCAATCCAAATCATCATCACTTGCTGGAACAATTTCAGTCAGCGCTTCTTGGTAGATACGGCATGTTCTGCCTCCACCTGTGGTAATCACGAACGATTTTCCCTGTGCAACATAGGAAGCAATCAGATCCTTGAATGCTTTGAGGAATTCTGTATCAATCTTGTCGGGAACAATGATAGAACCTCCGAGTGAAATGATGATCCAATCTGTTTGCATATTAGAGCTCGAGTGTTTTCTTTAATTCTTCAAATACCTGCTCGACAGTCTGTTCGCCGTTGACCTTGCTGACTTTGTATCCTTTCTGTTTGAGCGCTTCAAGTGCTGGAATGACATTGTTTTCAAATTCCCAGAAACGGCGGTTGATGCCTTCGTCGGTATCGTCTGTTCGTCCGCGAAGTTTCATACGCTTGATCACTTCTTCTTTGGAAACGTCAATAACGACTATCTCAACTTTGTCGCGCTTATAAAACTGCATTGCTTCGTAAAACGCTTCTGTCTGGACAATGGTACGCGGATAGCCGTCCGCGATAACATGGCAATCGCTAGTCATTCCGTTGATAAGCACATTCATGAACATTGTAATTGTCAGACTGTCAGGCTGGAGTTCTCCTCGGTCTAATTTGCCTTTCGTAAGGCCGCCTGTGTAATTTTCACTGCTCACCAGTTTGCGGTATTCGGCGCCCGGATATGCATATACAATCGGACGGTTTGGGTCCTTTTCTTGGAGATGTTTCTTAAGGAGTTCAATCTGGGTACCCTTTCCGGCCCCGACAATCCCAAAAAATACATAGGTTTTAGATTCCATACGCTCCCATACTAGCATAGAAAAACAGCCCGACAAAGCGGGCTGAATAATGGATGTTAAGTTATGATGTTCGTCTTTTTGCTTCTATTCTTTGAGCCAGCAAATGGGTAAACCTCTTTTGAGTTGTCTTCTCGTCTAATAGACAATCAATTGCAGTATCGAGATTTGCACCAACAAGCCAGCTATCAAAAATATCCCAATCTTCAATGAGATTTAAGATGAAGATAGCTGCACTTTTATTGTCCAGTTTCTTAATAAATTCACGATATTGCTCTTTTTCTTGCTGTGTTAATTTCACATCTTTATTTACAAGTGCCTCATGGATTCGGTCTTTCATTCCTCCGAAGGCTTTGGCACTTTCAAACGAATCAGTAAATTCTTTAAAAACTTTCTTATGGGGTATGAATCTTTTTTCACCAGCGTTATCGGTAACAAGACCTTTTTCTCCAAAAGTGAAATTTCTTGTCTGCTCTTCTGACAATCCAAGATCGGCAAGATGTGGGTACTTTGACTGCAAATCCTTGAAGATTGGGTCTGTCGCAAATTTTTTAGGATCAATCAGTCGGAAAAAACAAAACGCATAGGCCTTGAGCATATACTCTCGCGTATCTCTGGCAAATTCCTTATCTGACAAGGTGCTGACAGCTTTCTCAATTGAACGCGCATAACTATCAAGGTGGGCTCGCATATATCTCATGATCGCGGGCCTCTGCGCAACAAATTCCTGAAATACGGACTCGTGAAAATTAAGTGACCATAATTCACCAGCAAATGCCGAACCGAATCCTTGCTCACCGGCACCCTTAATATCATCAAAAGCATCAATCAGATCGTATTTTTTTCCAAGTTGCAGAATTGTATTATCTAACACTTCCGCCGAATGGCCCGGCAAGAAACTACTATGTGAGACCAAGTCGTGATTGAACCATGTCGCCATTTCTTCGAGCTTGTGAGAAATATTTTTACATTCTTGGCTTTGTTGAATTGCCTTAAGCGGCTCATCATGCAGCATCAAAGTACCCTGTCTAAAGACGATGCCATTACTTTTTAATTCATCATTGTTTTGGAGCGTAGTAAATCCGAATAGCAGATCCCAATTTCGTTTTTGGTTTACCATGATTGGATCAAATAAGTTAAGGCTTGCATACTTTAACTCTTGATCAAGCACTGCTATCCCCTTATAGCCATATATCTTGCCGCCTTGAAATCGTTCAGTTTTGAATTTTTTCAACTCTTGAAAATACTCTTTAGACAAAAGCAGCGTTGTGGCAGAAACTACGCCGGTTGTTTTGTATTCCTCGCCAAGCAATTCGTGTTTTTTGAGCGTGACATCTTCAATATCGACCCCGGCTGCTCTGTAAAAGGGATCCCGGTCTTTCATCACTACTGGATCAATCCCCAGAACATTTTTTACTGTATCTGTGTATAAAGCCACCTGCTCTTTTCGCACATCATCAACTTTTGCATACCCAGATACTTGCTGAACGGCCTGTGCCAAAAGAGAAGACGTTTCTTGATTGGATTTGAATAATACATCAAGTTTGTTTATCAAAAGTTTTGGTTCCTCTTTCTTTTTTTCTACAGCGGCCATTTCCATATTCATACCGAGGATTTTAACATATGTGATAAGAATGCAAAAAGCGGCGCCGTAGGCGCCGCTTTTTTGTTTTTGAACTTCTAGTACTCTCGCATCGACAACTGCGCATCGATACGCTTCAAGAGGTCGAGGACCACTGAAACGACGATGAGGAGTGCCGTACCGCCAACAGCGATAGCAGTGATGCCAGTTACCTGTTTCAAGATAAGTGGCACAATTGCGATCAAGCCGAGGAAGATAGCACCAACGAAGGTGATGCGTGAAGTGATGTTACCGATGTGCTCTTCTGTCTGCTGTCCTGGGCGAACGCCTGGGATAAATGCACCGTTCTTCTGGAGGTTTTCAGCCATCTGATGTGGATCAAAGGTGATAGCCGTGTAGAAGTAGGTAAAGACGAATACGAGCACAAAGTATGCTGCTGCATAGGCATACGTATTCTGCACGAATGCAGTCAACGCATGACCGATAGATACCAGAGTGCCATTTGATGCTCCTGAAAGGAGTTGGCCGGCAATCTGCGGGAAGAGCAAGATCGAAAGCGCGAAGATGATTGGCATAACGCCAGCCTGATTCACGCGGATCGGGACGTATGTTGATACGCCTCCGGTTGTTCGATTGCCCACTACCCGCTTCGCATATGTCACCGGGATCGATCGTTCTGCTTCTGTCACAAAGACAACTGCAGCGATGACCAAGAGGGCGACAATAACGAAGATGATCATGGTTGGAACCTGTGATGCATCGAATGAGAAAAGAAACTGTGACATTTCCTGAGGTACTCGTGCGACGATTCCGGCAAAGATGATCAATGAGACACCGTTTCCGATACCGAATTCAGTGACGATTTCACCGATCCACATGAGGAGGATTGAGCCTGCCACAATAGTGACGAGCGCAACAGCCTGCTGGAAGATATCAAGGTTTGCGAGAATACCCTGTCGAGACAGGATAACCATCAAGCTAAAGCCCTGGATAGCTGCCAATGGAATCGTAAGCAATCGTGTATACTGAGCGAATTTCTTTCGGCCGATTTCACCTTCTTCCTGGTAGAGCTGCTTCAAGCGCGGGATCATGATAGTCAAAAGCTGAAGGATGATCGACGCAGTGATGAATGGTCCCACACCCAACATGATGAGTGAGAGTGTTGAGAGACCGCCACCGGAGAAGATATTCAAGACACCGAGGAATTGGTTGTTGTTCAAGAACGCTGCCAATCGTCCGGCATCGACACCTGGAACTGGAATAGCTGCCAAGAGTCGGAAGACGAGGAGCGCAAGAAGCATGATCAAGACTCGCTTACGGAGCAGGCGGTCAGTGAACACCATCTTAATTTTATTCCATACTGTTTCCATATAATTTGGAACCAGCGTGCTCCGTCAGTTTTACTTGACTGAGCCGCCAGCTTTTACGATTTTTTCTTCGGCCTGCTTTGATACCTTGCATCCAACAAATGAAAGCGGGATTGAGATATCGCCCGTAGCCAAGACTTTTACGACTGGCTTTGAGCCTTTTGGATAAGTAACCAATTTCTTTGCGCGCAAAACTTCAGGAGTAACCTGATCGTTTTTTGCGAAGTGTGCTTCGAGCGCACCGAGGTTGACTACAGATGCCTTAGTCTGGAAAGACTGGAATTTGTAACCGCGGAGCTTTGGAAGCTTCTTCACGATAACGCGAAGTTCTGGATACTTTTTGTTACCAGCACGAGCGCTCTGGCCTTTTGTACCGCGGCCTGAGGTCTTACCTCGCTTGCCACCGCGTCCAACCTGGACATGCTTTTCGTTTGGATTTTTTCGTTTGAGTTGATGTAACTGCATAAGCCTATTCTTTTACTGGAGCTGCTGCTGGAGCTGCTTCAGGTGCCTTTACCTCGACCGCATTTCGCTTTGTCGCAACCTTTGAGAGAGCCTGGATAGTCACGCGAGCAATGTTCAATTTGTTCTTACTGCCTGACTGGATTTTTGATGTAACGTTTGTTACGCCAGCAAGGTTCAAGATGTCTCGAGTTGCTGAACCTGACACCAATCCCTTACCGTTGTTTGGACGGATCATCACGCGAGCACTTGAATACTTCGCTTCAACTTCGTGAGGAATTGAACCCTGCTTGTTGAGCTTCAGTTTGATCATCTGCTTGCGAGCGCTGCGAACAGCCTTGTTGATTGCGAGTGATGTATCGCCAGCCTTACCTGTACCGACACCAACTGAACCTTTTCGATCACCGATAGCAATCGCAACTGCGAATGACATACGGCGTCCACCTGAGACCACACGAGTCACACGGCGGATAGAAATCATTTTCTGATCGAATTCAGGCTTTGGACGGTCGAATCCTGGGCGTCCGCCACGGCGATCACCGCCACGGTTTGGGCCGCCTGGACGTGAACCAGGAGCACCTGCAGGACGAGCACCGCGAGGACCGCCACGGAATGGTGGACGAGCACCTGCAGGACGAGCTGCGCCAGCTGCTGGCTTTGTTGTATTTGTTTCTGCCATATAGTTTAGAACTTAAGACCAGCCTTTCGTGCAGCATCCGCGAGGAGCTTGATTCGGCCAGTGTATTTAAAACCATTTCGATCAAAGACGACCTCTTTGATGTTCTTAGCAAGAGCTGCTTCCGCAACCTGCTTGCCAATTTCTTCTGCTCGGACTGTCTTTGTTCCCTTTGCTGTCTTTACATCTGAAGCTGAAACAAGTGTCTTGCCTGCGTTATCATCGATAACCTGAGCGTAGATAAACTTGTTTGAGCGGTAGACTGACAAGCGTGGGCGTGATTCAGTGCCTGAGATTTTCATGCGGATTTTTCGCTTGAGGCGAAGACGCTTTTCACTTTTTTCCTGTGTTTTCATATAGTTAAAAAATTATTATGCTGTCTTCTTACCCTGCTTGCGGCGGATGACTTCGTCATCATAGCGGAAGCCCTTACCCTTGTACGGTTCTGGCTTCTTGAGCGCGCGCACCATTGCAGCGAATTGTCCGACCTTTTCTTTATCGATACCAGTGACGGTAATGTTGTTCTTTTCTGCAGTAACAGTCAAACCTTCTGGGATTGGAACTGAAACTGGGTGTGAGAATCCAAGTGCGAGATCAAGGCTCTTGTTGCCTTTGACTTCACTTTTGAATCCAACTCCTTCGAGGATGAGCTTCTTAACGTATGGAGTGTTAACGCCTGTAATCATGTTTTTGACATGAGAAGCGTATGTTCCCCAAAGTGCGTATGCGAAACCTGTTGGAGCTTTCTGTGCGAATGTAACTTTGTTGCCATCAATATTGATAGCAACTTCATCGCGGAATGTGCGCACGAGCGTACCCTTTGGACCTTTGACAGTCAAAGTGCCGTTGTCGAGCTTCACTTCTGTTCCGCTTGGAATTTCTAATTCCTGTTTGCCGATTCGTGACATATAGATAACTCGTTTTCGATTACCAAATCGAAAGAATTACTTCACCACCGACGTGTTCTTTCTTTGCCTCCTTGTCAGTAAAAATACCTTTTGGAGTTGAGAGGACCATGATACCTCGGCCATTTTTGACCGGCTTCAAATCTGCAACGCCAATGTATGTGCGTCGTGAGACTTTTGAAACTCGAGTAACATCGTCGATACGTGGCGTACCGTCTTTGTAGAGAAGTTCGACCTCGATCATTTCACCTCCCTTTCGTGATTTCTTTGTGACGTTCTTAATAAAACCCGCGCGAACCAAAGTGTTTGCAATCTCGAACTTGATCTTTGAATACGGGAACACGACGGTTTCATTACCGGCGCGTGACGCGTTCTTGATCATGACGAGCATGTTTGCGATTGGATCCATGTGATAACTCTATGAGTTTATTACCATGAAGACTTGCGAACGCCAGGGATCATACCCTCGTTTGCGAGCTCACGGAAGCAGATTCGGCAAAGGCCGAAATCACGCATGAATCCTCGACCGCGACCACAGCGAAAACAGCGGTTCTTCGCTCGTGTTGAGAACTTTGGCTTTTTTTGCGAACGGGCAACAGTTGATGTCTTTGCCATATAGCAATAACTAAAAAGCTAACCTATTAAATTCATCTTCCAATATCGCGTTTGGGCTCATGAGATGCCTATGCGGGATAGGCAGGATATGAAACCGAGCGGATTAAGAAGACAAAAGCACCATGACCGGTGCTGAAGTCATAATAGCAGAAAAGGCTTAAAAGTCAATGGTTTTTCTATTATACGTTCTACGACGCTAACCTTGCCAAAATAGTATTTTTGTGATATAATGTAAAAAAATCTACAACTATGAGTACCGAAACCCTAAACACCTTCGAAATTATTAAGAAATTCATCAGATTCGCAGGCGCTGGCGCCAATGGACACTGGGGAGCATCAATCCGACTGGAAGATTACCCTCAGGGTATGATCAACCGAATAGCAAACATGTTTAATCGCATGGAAGCCGCGAAAACCTATATTGGGCTATATGACCAATACATCTCACTTATTTGCGAGTTCGGTGAAGCAGTACTGGCGAATCAACAAAATGGCTACCTGAAAGGCTACCAGGTTCCATTCGATACCACTCAGGTGTTGGATGACTTCATTACGCCAATTCATCAAGTTATACGTGACTTGGCTTGGTACAACAACCAATTAATTGCAGAGAAATGCAAACTCGAACCTGACACTGAGGTTTGCAAGGAACTGCAACTCATTATCGACATCGCTGAAGGCGGTATCTGGTATGGACTAAAGGTTGCAATAAGCGGAATCACCAAAAGAAACCTGCTTGGCATCGAATGCCGTGGATACTTTTTGGAAAACGAGATAGCATAAAATTGCTTATTTAGAATATTGTAAATCCCCTTTCAATTAAGAAAGGGGATTTTTATTTTTGTATTCGGATTTTCCTCAGCGACCCACACTCAAGCCAAGTCCTAAAGACTCAAACAAACTTGAATTCTGAAGTGTTAGACGAACAGAACCAGCATTGGATTTATTTTCTGGGTCAACAACTAACAATATCGCAGTGCCCGTGCTAGTGCCCTGCGTCTGTGGCGGAACTGTATAGCTTATGCTTCCAGTATATGACTTGTTTTCAGCAAGTGTAGTGCATTTGGGCTGAGGATTTGCATTTGTATATACGGCACAAAGCTCAATCATTACAGGTTTCCTTTCTTTGTACTCCCAGTTGATGAAGTAGCTGCTCCCTCCATACCAAACGTCTTTTTCCTGCGGTTCAGAAATAGAAATAATTGGAGTCGCCTGACACCCTGCAGTATATGGATCATCGTCAATCACACAAGGTTCATACATGATAAGCGATCCATCTGGATTTGGATAATCAATTCCTTGAACTGGAACACGATCAATATAATTCATATGATGCATTGGCTTCGCCAATCCAAGCTCCTCTTTAAACATGAAGACGGTAAACCCGACGAAGATAATTATTTGAATGATGAAAAGTTTTTTGATCATAGGATTTAGCAAGCTACCATGCCTATCGTTGATAAAATGCCCGCGATAATCACATGCAGGATTGCTTGGCAGATAATGAATGAAACTATACCTACAATAAGTTGTTTTTTATACTTCCCTCTTCGATACGGGCGAATACTAATAAGCACGGGAATAAAATTCAAAATAATCAATCCGAAAATAATACCGAGAAAAATAATGGATTCGCTTCGGCCAATCCATCTGGAAACATTACTGAAACCGTCAAATGTGAAAGCATTTTTAAATCCAAGCCAGATGATATGAAAAATACTAAGCCCCAACAGCAGCCAGAATGACCATGCGGCATACTTTTGATCCCCTGCTGATACTTCTTCCATTTGAGTAGGCGGGACTGGAATTCCAGATGGTGTTGGAATCGGTCCGAGCGATGCTGCAGTAATATCTTCATCCGACCATCCTTGAGATTTGAGGGCTGCGCGGTAATTTGCTTCAGGAATGCCGGCGGCTTTTTGCTTTTGGATATAGGAAACCAAGTCTTGGTTTAACATATTTGAAGTATAACAAAACAAAACGGCGGTTGCTATACGCAACCGCCGAGAGAAAAAGTGTCATTAAGACTGAAAATGTTTATTGTGTAAAAATTCAGCTATCCTAGTGACATCTTTTCTGCTCTTCTGAAAGCAGGCGCGTTCTTTTTTGGTCATCTGATACCGGGTGGCGAGGACATCCTCATACGATTTCTCTACGCCGGCTAAGACGTAATTTCCATCGAGTGAAGAGTGGGCTTTCATGCCAAACAGTATTTTGGTACCAAGTTTTGCGCTAAGTGAAGCAGGCGTGGAAATGCTTCGATGGCGACACACGCTCAGCGTGCAGATTTCATACGTAATCGCGAGAGAACGCAGAACTTCTGTAAGCAAGAGCATGGAGTTGCCGTGGTGTATGTATTCGGTCACGAGCAGCACCGAAGCGCCTTTCGGCAATCGGAGCTTCTTTTGAATGAAACGTTTCATCTCTGCTTTTTTCTTGCGGAGACTTTTTGTTTCTCGTGAACCGGCCAGAAAAAAGAGCGGGGTCTTTTTGTGGCAGCACTTGTTCGAAATCTTGTTCAAAATGAGTGCTGGTACTCTTCCCGAGGCATCATCACCAATCATCACGGTATACCGGCCTGATGTTAACCGAGATTCCATTTTGGCGAGAAGCTTTTGTAAAGGGAAAATAATTTTGCGAAGTTCATCAGTTTTGATGTCGCACTTTTTGCCGCGATAAACCGGAAATTGGTCATCGGAACGTTTACTGTATTTTGTTTTCATTGCTCTTAGTTTTCAGGTTGAACCATGACGTAACGCGTTTGATAACCGCCAATCCAGGTTTTTTCTCTGGTAAATTCATCCAGATCAAAACACAGGCCTTGCATGTTTTTTACAAAACGGGCTACAAAAATATTTTTATCACCGAGTTCTGGTTTATCTCCTTGGATCAAGAAGTTAATCCAGTAGTTTTCCATCTGCAGTGCTTCACGAATTTTTCGCACTTCCGGATCCTGTGAAAAAAGGATCTGGCAAATCCGGTTCTGCGGAATAACTAAACGATGATAATCAATCGGCAGCGAGTTAAAGATGCCGCGAAAATCAGCATTGTAGCCCATACGGTCTACTAAAATGTTGAGTTTCAATTCTGGTCCTGGCTCTTGCGAAAGAGTGTCGAGTTTGAAATCGTACAGTTTAAAATCAAATTTTCCTTTTACAAAGCGCTCCTTATGTTTGGCCAGTGAATCTGTTCCATCATAGGGCGGTAACGTATACTCCCGGTACGGAAGTAAAAACGGGTACTTGTTCTCGATGTCCCAAAACCCGAGTTGGAGATTTGGAAGCATCTTTTGAAGATGAGTGGGTATGTCCTTTTCAGGAATACCGTTGTGGCGCATCTCGGCGCGGATACTTTCTAAAAGTTCCGGCGAGACGACTTGGTCATTAGGATAAGCTTTGTACATCCTAGTATTGGTTTTAGTAAAGGGCGGAATTGCCTCTTCATTATTCATACGATACAGCGTATTACATGGATAATGAAAAGGCAATCGACGATTAGTTACATAGTACTATAGGTTGTATGTAGTGTCAAATAAGCAAAAGCGGCCCGCGCTACGCGCGGGCCGCTTTCTATTCTAAACTTATTTCTTGAACGGCACACCGACGAGTTCAAAGAATTTTGTCGCTTCTTCTTTGTTCTTTGCTGATGTGACAATTGTGATCGCGAGACCGAAGACATCTTTCAATTCTTCATCGCCAGTTTCAGGGAAGATTGTGTGTTCCTTGACTGGGATAGTGATATTGCCGATGTTATCGACGATCTTCTTGTCGAGACCACGGAAGTCCTTGGTTCGAGGAAGCGCGATGTTCATAAGCTTGTCGAGGAATGAATACATTCGTGTGTTTCGGAGTGTGACTGCAACGCCGATAGCGTCACCTGCACGAACTTTGAAACTTGCGATTGATTTCTTTGCCTGTCGAAGTGTTGGCTTCTGACCAGTGATTTTCATCAAACGGTCGAGAATGAAGTCATTGCGGGTCTTGTCCTTCTTGATGACGCTGCCAGTACCGACTGACACGACAACTTTCTGGATCTTAGGAGCGGCCATTTTGTTCTTGTAGCCGAACTTCTCCTGCATTACCTTTACTGACTCTTCTGCTTTTTGCTTAACTGTTTTCATGATTTAACTCTTAGAGTTCCTGGCCGCTTTTCTTTGCGATGCGGACAGTCTTGCCGCCAACGACCTTTCTACCAACTCGTGTCGCCTTGCCTGACTTTGGATCAAGTGGCTGCACGTTTGAAATGTGGACTGAACGAGTGACATCGATGATTTCGCCTTTGCCGCCGCTTGTTCGTGCACGCTGGTGTTTCTTCCAGACATTCACGCCTTCAACGATAACGCGGTTTTCAGAAACCAATACTTTTGCCACTGTACCTTTTGCGCCCTTGTCCTTTCCTGAAAGAACAACGACTTTGTCTCCTTTTTTGATATGCATAGAATTAGAGCACTTCTGGTGCAAGTGAGATTATTTTCTGATAACCGGCTTCACCTACTTCACGTGGGATTGGACCGAATACACGACCTGCTTTTGGTTCTGGCTTGTCTTTGTCGAGGATCACAACTGCGTTATCATCGAAGCGGATGTATGAACCGTCCTTGCGGCGGAATGCATCACGCTGACGAACGACAACTGCGCGGTGAACGTCTTTCTTTTTAACTGCCTTGCGAGGTTCAGCGATTTTGATTGAAATAATCACGAGATCGCCAATTTCTGCGTAACGGCGCTTTGATCCGTTCAACACCTTGAAGATCTTTCCGACCTTACCACCGGCGTTGTCGGTGATCTTTACTACTGTTCCATCTTGAATCATAGATTTGATGCACTGCTTTGGTTAGTTAACCTTTGCGAGTACTTTGAATTTCTTATCTTTAGAGATTGGACGTGTCTCCATTATTTCGACCTTATCACCTATCTTGTAGGTATTGTCTTCGTCATGAGCCTTGTACTTCTTTGAAACAGTGTAGTACTTCTGGTACTTTTCGTGTTTGATGTATCGGTCAACTTTGACGACGACAGTTTTCTGCATTTTGTCTGAAACGACTACTCCGACGAGGTGCTTTCCGTTTCCAGAAGTTGTCTCTACCGGCGCAGCTTTTTCAGCTTTTGCTTTTGTTGTTTTCTTTGTTACTGCCATATATTATGCGCGACTTGCGAGCAATGTCTTGAGTTGCGCGATTAATTTCTTTGAAGTACGACCCTGTTTGACATCCTTCATCTGTGTCATGCCTTTGCTGAAGTTCAATTTGCGGAGTGTTTCCTGTTCAGCAGCGAGCATTGTTGTCAGTTCTTCGGTTGTCTTTGATTTGAGATCTGTTTTCTGTGCTGACATATTATGCTCGGCTTACTACTTTTGTCTTAATAGGAAGTTTCGTACCTGCTTTGCGGAGCGCTTCCTTTGCGATTGCTGCGTCCACGCCATCAACTTCAAAGATGATGCGGCCTGGGCGCACTTCGAAACAATATGAATCTGGATCACCTTTACCCTTACCCATACCAACTTCTGCTGCTTTGCGAGTAACTGGTCGATCAGGGAAAACGCGGATCCATACCTTGCCGGCCTTGGTGAGGTGGCGAGTCATAGCCTTACGTGCTGATTCAAGCTGAGCCGAATTCACGCGGTGAAGACTTTCAGACTTCAAACCGAATGAACCGAAGGCAAGCGTGATACCGCGAGTGTCCGGCTTTGAAAGCTTGGCATCGCTCTTGCGATTTGTCTGCCACTTTCGGTGTTTTACTTTTTTAGGGACTAACATAGCTTTATCTAATTAAATTACTATTTGCTTGCCTGAGGCTTCTGAGCTTCAGCGAACACGATGCCTCGGTTGATCCAGACCTTGATACCGATGTCTCCATATGGGAGGTGTGCTCGTTCGCGAGCGAAATCGATGTCAGCGCGGAATGTCTGAAGTGGGATTGAACCCTTCTTCAATTCTTCGCTGCGAGCGATTTCAGCGCCGCCGAGACGTCCGCCAATAACGATACGTGCTCCAACAACACCGCGAACGCCCATGACTTTTTCGATTGTCTGCTTCATAACGCGTCGGTATGGCATGCGCTTTTCGAGACCTTCTGCGATAGCGAATGCAATCAATCGTGCATCTGCATCTGGGTTAGTTACTTCAACGATGTCAATCTTAACGTCTTCAGCAATCTTGAGCTTGTTTCGCTTTACGAATGTGAGGATGTCGTTCTTGAGCTTGAGTGTGCCCTCGCCTGAGCGGCCGATGAGCATACCTGGACGAGATGTGCGGAAGATGATACGAGTAGCTTTCTGACTTCGTTCAATTTCAATTGAAGAAACATAAAAACCACGGAGCTTCTTATCCAAGAATTCGCGCAAGAGAACATCAGCCTTCAAGTTGTCCTGGTACTTTTTGTCACCAGCGAACCATCGTGACTTCCAGTCACGGAGCATCACCAATCGGTGTGCATATGGATGTACAATTTTTGACATATATTATTTTGCTTTCTTAGCTGTTGCTTTCTTTGCGACCTTTGGTTTCTTTTCTACTTTTGCTTCTGTTTTTGGTTCTGTCTTAGCAGCCTTCTTTGCCTTTGCTGTCTTTTCTGCCAAAACAATTGTGACGTGACTTGAACGCTTGTTGATGCTTGAAGCTCGTCCGAATGCGCGTGGCATGTGACGCTTCAAAACCATTCCCTTGTCTACGCGGAATTCTTTGACGATGAGGTTTTCAACGTTTGCGCCGCCCTGGTTGACTGCGTTTGCTATCGCTGAAGCCAAAAGCTTTTCGAGTGGAGCTGCTGCGCGCTTAACCATGAATCGGAGTTCAGTCTGAGCCTGAGCTACGCTCTTGCCAACAATTGCGTTAGCGACGAGTCGGACTTTGCGAGGAGCCTGACGATAATTTGAGAGTAATGCTTTCATAGTATGTTAGGAAATTACTTCTTGTCAGTAGTAGCTGCCTTTGCTGCCTGTGCGGCTGCAACTTCAGCTTCCTTCTTCTTCGCCTCGAGTTCCTTCTGCATCTTACCGCCGTGTTTTGTGAACTTGCGTGTAAGTGAGAATTCACCGAGTCGGTGCCCGACCATGTCTTCTGTTACCAAGACTTCAATGTGTGTTTTACCGTTGTGCACGCCGAAAATAAATCCCACCATTTCTGGAGCGATTTGTGACGCACGGGACCATGTTTTGATGACGCCGGTTTTAATCGGTTCCTTGCCTTCGATTTTCTTGAGCAAGCGTTCATCTACATACATCCCCTTTTTGAGTGATCGTGTCATGTAGTGTGTCAGCCAATTTAATAATAGGGTTCGAGCCCCTTGGCTGGTTATTAAGGCAGAGAGTAATGGATTCCCTGACCCAAGTTAACAATAATAACTCCCCTTTAGCACCCCAAACCGCCCAGAGACACTGGGCTAACCTGAGACTAAAGAAAAGGGCTCCCTAGAGAGCCGATGCAAAGATAGTATCAGAAGACCACCGTTCTGTCAAATAGGCCTTGAAAAACAAGGATTTTGTTGACATTTGAGGTCAGTATTGTAAGGTTAGGGTATTCAATAACCTTTAAATCTTAATAAAATTATATGAACATTCGACTCGCAGAAATTAAGACCCAACTCGCATTGGGCTACCTGGAAAACAAACTGATTACCTTATGGCTAAAAGAAGCTATCAAATGGGCTTCCGGCCTGTGGTCAATCATTTACGCTGACAACAGAGAGGCCTTGAGTTTCCCTGCATTGCGCACAACCGTGCTTGCCGGTTTTCATGAAACCATTAAGGAGTACGCCCTACAATTCGATGCAATTTGGGCTACGGTTACTGCCGGTATTCCCTGGGCAGCACTAATGGCTTATGAATTGGATAAAGACTTGTATATCTATGACAAAGGCAAGCTCTACCACTTCACCAACCTGCGCAAAACCTTTGAAAATACCATGGGGCATGTTGATGCAGAAAAAATTAAGCAGAGCGATGCAATAATTTCCAACACGCCAACCGGTATTGTGTATGGAGTATTAGTTGCCCATGAATACCAGAAGCCATTCCTGTACATGCGCGATGAACGCAAGGCACATGGAAAGAAAAACTACATCGAAGGCCGTTT
Source organism: uncultured Candidatus Saccharibacteria bacterium (assembly GCA_964535545.1). Classification (GTDB taxonomy): domain Bacteria; phylum Patescibacteriota; class Minisyncoccia; order Phycocordibacterales; family UBA9973; genus DALYCO01. The sequence goes on from CAZHUT010000012.1 coordinate 22,857, forward strand.
GCCTGAAGGCGTAGAACTGCCAAAAGTATTCTATCTGCACACCGCTGCTTCAATTACCGAGCAAGGAAAGTTTGATGTGAATGTTGCAAAGCTTAAAGACGAAAAAGTTGA
>CAZHUT010000013.1:0-1818 GCA_964535545.1 uncultured Candidatus Saccharibacteria bacterium
ACAGGAAGTAATGGTTCTCCAGGCTTGCAAGGCCCAACAGGTGCTCAGGGAAATCCTGGCCCCCAAGGTTTGCAAGGTATTACAGGCAACACCGGTCCTCAAGGCCCCCAAGGTCCACAAGGTCCGACAGGTACAACTGGCCCCCAAGGTTCAGTTGGTCCTACAGGCTCACAAGGCTTGCAAGGAAATCCTGGTGTTACTGGAAATACGGGTCCGCAAGGTCCCCAAGGAATACAAGGTGTTACTGGCTCAACTGGACCACAAGGTGTTCAGGGTGCAACTGGTTCCACTGGTCCGCAAGGTCCAGTTGGTCCGACAGGTAACACTGGCTTACAAGGCCCGCAAGGTATACAAGGTCCAACCGGAGCTAACGGAGTAACTGGAAACACAGGCCCGCAAGGTGCAACTGGTTCGCAAGGACCACAAGGTGTTACAGGTCCAACAGGTCCGCAGGGAAATGTTGGTGCAACCGGAGCAACTGGCTCGACTGGAATAAATTCATTTACGATGACAACCGGAGATTATTTTCAACCTGCTGTTAACTCAAATGTAACGGTATCAGTTGTAAATAGTTCATGGGCAGCTGTCGGTCAAATGGTATTTATTGGCAATAACGGTTCAGGGTTTACGGGTGGATATTACATTGTAGTGGCTATCCCAAATTCAGCATCAGTTACTGTTAGATACATCCAGGGTGGCACAACTAGTGGTAACCTCGTACAAATGCCTTGTCCAGTTACTCCTGCAGGAATACAAGGTCCTACTGGTGCTAATGGTACAAACGGTTTGAACGGAGCAACCGGTCCAACAGGCCCCCAAGGCCCAACCGGTTCTCAAGGCACACAAGGACCACAAGGTGTTCAAGGTGTTACAGGCCCAACAGGACCGCAAGGAAATGTTGGTGCTACTGGCGCTGCTGGTCCTCAAGGCGTAACAGGTGCTACTGGTCCCAGTGGTGCAGACGGTGCTGTAGGTCCGCAAGGAGCTGCAGGTCCAACCGGAGCAACTGGTCCAACCGGTACTCTTTCTGGCTACGGCAAGAAAGAAACGTTGCCTGCTGGTACACGTACCTCGACTACTCCAGGTCCATGGGGAAGTCAGACGCTTACTCCGGGAACGTATAGTGTTACCTTTACGGTAGCCCTTGGTTCAGATGTTGATACGTGCGATGGCGTGCGATTCTCGTTTGAAGACCAGCTCGGAACTGTTTTCTATGACTGGACTGATGAAGAAGTTTGTACCCGCGCAGGTAAGTACACCATCATCACTGCAACCGTTCAAGTTACCTACATTGCGAGCGAATACGTCCGCATCACGTTTTGGAAAGGGCCAAATGCAAACACTGCAATGGTCAAAGATTCCAGGATAACGTGGATAAAGCTCAATTAATTTTTGTTCTCACTACATCTTTCGGCTCGGTTTCCTCACCATGGGATTCCGAGCCTTTTATTTTTTTCTTTATTTACTTTTTATATGAAGTGTGCTTTAATTGCCTCGTATTTGGCTCGACCCGTTTGGTGCGGCAAAATACGGTCGAGATCACTATTTGTATCTATTCTGAACAATGGCTAAAAAACTCTATGTTAGCTCACTCGCGTGGGCTACAACTGATGACAGTCTCCGCAACGCGTTTGCGTCAGCTGGCTCAGTAGCGAGTGCTTCAGTTGTTATGGACAAGATGTCAGGTCGCTCACGCGGCTTCGGCTTCGTTGAAATGACAACAGATGAAGAAGCGGACAATGCGATTTCAATGCTTGACGGCAAAGAACTCGATGGACGCACTATTCATGTTGCAGTTGCACGACCAAAGGAAGACGC
>CAZHUT010000013.1:1918-22778 GCA_964535545.1 uncultured Candidatus Saccharibacteria bacterium
AAGAACTCGATGGACGCACTATTCATGTTGCAGTTGCACGACCAAAGGAAGACGCTCCACGCCGATTCTAATGGTTTAGAAAAAGCCGCGCGCCTAAAGGCGCGCGGCTTTTTCGCTACCCAGTCTCATTCTTACTGGCAAATACATTTCAAATACGGTATAGTTCTCTCTATTCATGCTGGAATGGCGGAATTGGTAGACGCGCTGGCTTCAGGTGCCAGTGGCCGCAAGGCTGTAGGAGTTCGAGTCTCCTTTCCAGCACAATGCAATATGCAACAACAATCAATGGCGAAACGGTGTATCTGAGCGATACGCCTGTTCGCATGTTTGACGATGCTGGGATAGAAGTCGGTGTTGGTACTATCGATGAAACTGTTGCGCAAGGTTTGTGGTGTCGATCTGTTCACGCATGGATCATTAACAAGAAAGGCGAGCTCTACCTCCAGCAACGTTCAATGCACGTCGTGAACAATCCTGGCAAATGGTCAGAATCTGCAGGTGGATATGTTGATGGAACGGCAACCGATATTGAAACAGCTGCTACTGAAATCAAAGAAGAGCTTGGTCTTGATATTGATCCGGCAAGATTTGAAAAAATCGGTTTAGTCAGACAACAAGAAATTCGCTATGATGGCAAAACTGGTAAACAATTCGTTTCCGTTTTTATCATCGAATACGATTTCGAAAATGCGCAGCCCCATCTTTCCGAACAGGATGTAAAAAACACCATGAAGATTCACTGGCGCGAATTTGCCGACAAGCTCCAGAAAGGGGAGATTGATTTTGTCGATCACAAGGAAGAAATCGAACTAGTCCTTTCAGAAATCGCCAAGCGGTACTAGTTTGCAATTATAAGTAAAAAACGTATCATAATAGCCTATGGCAAAAATTCCAGAACATGCAAAAAAAGTTTTCGAAGGCGTGATCTTCGATGTCTATCAATGGGAGCAGGAACAGTTCGATGGCACCGTGAAGACATTTGAAATGATCAAGCGTCCGGACACCGTTGTTATCATTCCGCTTGTTGGCGACAAGATTTATCTTCATAAAGAAGAACAGCCTGGCCGCAAGCCACACTACACTACTCCGGCTGGACGTTTTGAGCGTGATGAAACAGATCCGCTCGAAGTGGCCAAGCGCGAACTGATGGAAGAAACCGGATATACATCTGATAACTTTAGATTGTTTACGGCTCGATCTGCGGGTGGCAAGGTTAGTTCAACTATTCACATCTATGTTGCGCATGATTGTCGAAAAGTGGCTGAACCACAGCTTGATGCAGGCGAGAAGATTCACGAGACAAAACTCGTCACGTTCGATGAATTCTTGGAAATGACCCAGCACCCTGAATTCATTTCTGGCCAAGAGTTGGAGCTGGAATGTTTGAAGGCCACACTTGATCCTGAATACAAAGAACACTTCCGCCAGCAAATATTTGGTGTATAATTAATCGGTCGGACATTTCAGCCGCGCCACTTGTTTGGATGCGTTCGGAATGAATAATTTATAAGTTTTTAAAAGTTTTTTATTTTATGTCATTTTACGTTTTCACACTCATCACCGCTTTGATTGGCGCTTTCGTGAGTATGGTGATCGGTTTCGTTTGGTACGGCCCAATCTTCGGCAAGCAGTGGATGGAAATCATGGGCATCTCAAAAGAGAACATGAAGAATGTTTCCCAGAAGGAAATGATTCCTCACTACGCTCTTAACTTCCTCGTTGCTTTTGTTCAGTTCTACGCTCTTGGATTCTTTGCTGCTGTCATCGGTGGCCCAACAGTTCCTGGCGCGCTTCTCTACGGTCTCTTCATCTGGCTCGGCTTCATCATGCCAATTCAAGCAGGTGCTGCAATCTGGAGTGGAAAGTCAAAGAAGCTCTCATGGACTATGTTCGGTATTACTGCCGGCTACCAGCTTCTCATTGTTCTCGTAGGTGCAATCATTTGGGCGTTCATGTACGCTCACATGGGCTAGGTTTCAAAAAGATTTTTTAAACAAAAAACCGCTCTGCAAGGCGGTTTTTTGTTGGTAGAGAACTATTGACTTTTTATAATAAAAATGTTTTAATATAAACCATTTTACCTCACTAAAAACAAAAAAACATGACAATCTTTTTGATTCAGGCACTCGTGTGTGCTGTTGTTGGCGTTATTCCGGCTTTTCTCGCCAAAAAGCCAAACCTGGCCTCTATCGGTATTTTGTATTTCATTGTGGGCTTCTTGATTTTTTACTCAAGCACACCCAGCATGGCTTACCCGCTTTTTGGGGAAGTTGGTTTTATCGCACTTATATTCATGTCCGTTACCGCTGCGCTTTCTATGGGTGGTCGGGGTGGAAATAAAGTATTGCCGGTAATGCCGCCAGCCTTAAGTTTTTTGGCAGTAGCAGGTGTTTTTATATTTACAACAGAGCAATGTAACACAACACGTTACAGTAGCTTGATTGGAAACTTAAATCAGACCAGCAAGAACGTAAAAGACTGGACCCAGCATACCCAGGAACTTGACCCAAAACACATCCGCACCGTACCAACCGAGCATGCAAACTCGATAGCAAAAACTGCATTGAACCAGGATCCGAAAATTTCAAATGTTATCGGTAGCCAGTTCGAAATAGATACAAACCATACAACAATACAGCGCATAGGCGATAAAGGTTTGTATTATGTATTACCCCTAGACTATGTTTCATGGGGGACCTGGAATGGGACAAATGGTTCACCCGGTTATATTCTGGTTAATGCAGAAGACAAGTCTTCACCGGCCGAACTTCACGATAGCTATAAAATGATATATACCCCTGGTGCATATTACAATTCAAATCTGGAACGCTATATCTATATGTCTGGTTATTCGGACAGGGTATTAGTTGATTTCTGTTTTGAAATTGATGACAACATGAATCCGTATTGGGTAGTATCGGTTTGTAAACCAACGATCGGTTATGGTGGTTTGGTAGTGGAGGGTGTAGTTATTGTTGACCCGCAATCGGGACATATTAGTTACTATGCTATTAAAGATGTGCCTGCATGGGTTGACCGTGTATTTCCGGCACAACTTGTTAATAAATATGTTAACTGGTGGGGGCAGTGGTCATATGGCTACTGGAATACTACCGGTATCGGCAGTAAGACAAATGTAATGAAGGCGGAAACAACACTGTTAAATTATGGAAGCGATGGCACCTGTTGGTTTGTAACTCCTGTATATTCTACTGGCAACCATACTATGAATGACTTGATTTACACTAACTCGCGTACCGGAGAAAGCGTTCGTTTTCAGGTTTCAGGTTCAACAGAAGCTGCAATTTTGGAAACAGTTCAAAGCCGCGTGAAGTATCAGCATTTTCACCCGACTGAGGTGGTATATGAAAACGTATCAGACCGTTTGACGGCCATCGTTCCAATACTTGCTGAAGATGAAAGTGTTGCCGGTACGGCTTTTGTTGACGTTGATAACAAGAGTAATACAACCTGGGATCCGGTTCCCGTTAAGGCTATGCGGAATTATCAGATGATTATTTCACAGGTGGCAAACAAACTGAGCACCGATGTTGCAACTGACGAAGCTGTGTACACAGGAGTGGTAAGCCGTTTGAGTTATGATGTTTCTTCAACTGGAAGCCAATATTATCTGTACTTCAAAAACAGGCCGCAGATATTTATGGTCAGTACGGTATATCCTGAAGTGTTAATAACAAAAGAAGGCGATTCGGTAACTTTGCGCTATAAGTTGTCTGATGCAGACCTGGTTTCTGTTGATGATTTTGACAACCTTTCCGTTGTGGTAAAAGGTTCAAAAAATCAGCAAACCATCGAAGCAAAACGCGAGGAACAACTGGAAGTTAACAACACGCAAAAAGCTGTTAAGGATTTTAAGAGTGAAATGAAAAACGGAACTATACCCGATTCCACTTTGGTAAAAATGCTTAACGAGCAAAAGCAGCAAAAGAAAAGATAAGTAGATAAGATAGATATGAATACAACACCCGTTTCCTTAACTGGAAACGGGTCTTTTTTTTATTAGTTCGATAAATATGATAAAATATAAACATGAAAGGCAAACTTTGGTTTATTCGAAAAAGATTTGGTTGGGGTTGGACTCCGGTTACTTGGCAGGGCTGGGGAGTGTTGGCAATATATCTTGGCGGAGTTTTTCTACTGTCACGATTCATTCAGATGTATGCTCCGAATGACACAGTGGCGCTTACGTTTTTCCTTCCGATTTTGATCATTCTGACCGTTCTTTTGCTTCTGATTTGCTACGCCACTGGCGAAGAGCCAAAGTGGCAGTGGGGATTTAAGCGAGACTCAGACCATGGCGCAGATAAAAACTAAGGCTGAGATCGCCAAGATCAAAAAGGCCTGCGAAATCACCGACCAGATTTTCAAAAAAATAATTTCCAACTTCAAATGGAAAACCGAGCTTGAGCTTCGGGATTTCATTGCGGCTGAAATTAAACGCCGAGGACTGAAGCCAAGTTTCCCTCCAATCGTTACTTCAGGTGCTCGAGCAGGAAATGAGATTCATCCGAAACCTACAGCAGAAAAACTTGAAGGTTTCGTCATTCTCGATTTTGGCGTCATCTACCAGAATTATATGTCCGATATGACACGAACAGTTTTTGTCGGCAGACCAAGTACGGAAGACCGAAAGATATATGAAAAAGTTCTCAAGGCAAAAACAGAAGCCGAGAAGCTTGTACTCAAAGACGTAAAAGCTGCATTTGCTGATCTGAAGGCCCGTGAAGTTATGGGAAAGGACAACAAATATTTTATCCATACGCTTGGGCATGGAGTTGGCACACGCATCCATGAAGCGCCACGGATTTACTGGCGACGAACCCGGCCATACTTTAGAGAGAATATGGTGGTGACTATTGAGCCTGGGGTATACATTCCAAACAAGCTCGGCATTCGTATTGAAGATACGGGCGTAGTTACGGCACAAGGATATGTTCCACTGACACAATCAACTCAGGAACTACTCGTGTTTCCGGCCGTGCGATAAGTTGCTATACTAATTATATGAAAGTCATTGGATTTTTTCTTCTTATTATTACTGCTGTACCACAGTTTGTTTTTGCGCAGAATTACTACTATCAGGATTATCATGGCAATCTCAACAATCAATACGGCTACTATCAATACCAAGGCAATCCAACAAACGGTGTGATCTACCCGATGGGTGTTCAAGGAAATATTGGAAGCCCGAACCCTACCGGCATTCCGGGGAATAGCGGTGTTGTTCCTGGTCCGGGCGCAGTTCCTGAACTTACCCCAAAAACACTGACTCCTCGCAAACTTGATACGCATCTCTTGATTCAGCAGAGCGGGGCCGGCGACCAATGCCAGGCTGGCGTTACTGCGCCTGCGACATGGGAGTTGAATTTTTCTGATCCAATGCTGACCAAAGATGATCTGATTGGCGTTATCCGGACTGCGACAGAAAAGGATACTCGTCTGCGCGAAGTCCGCATTCTCGATGATGAGATCAATATGTATTATCTGCAACCTGCATATGTTTGGGGTTTTATTCCGACAAACTATCTCTTGCGCGTCCAGGCAAGCAGCAACTCGCTTCGCATGTCACTCGAAAAACCAAAGTGGGTAACTGGAGCGAAAAATTTCCACAACAAAGCAACTGAAGCGTTCTCAACATACGTGCCGCAGTATTTGAGTGATCAGCGTGTAAAGAATATGGAAGGCGAAGAACTGATCATGCGCGACGCGGAAATGATTCAGATTATTTCAGGTATTATGTCGCATGTTGATGTGGCGCCGATTTCAAATTCTTTCTTTGCCTGCTATGTCATGCCGTTCCTCCTTTATATTCTTTTCTTCATCGTCGCTCTCGGCCTACTAGTTTGGTATATCGTTCGCAGAATCCGACGCGGCTCGGGATTGCTGGTCAAAAAGATTCACCCAGTTGAGCTTGGTGGTAGCGATCGCTTTGAGACGGAATATACAGGGGATGAGCATGTTACGCACTTCAAGCTGCCAGAAAAATAACGTTGCCTACGCAATCTGCCGGTTTCGGTATCTAAACTGCGGTATGCTAGAATAGCCGCATGCAGTCATATAAGGACTATTTCAAGGGTAAACAGGTCACCGTGGTGGGCTTGGGTCTTTTGGGTAAGCGTCTGGGAGATATTCAGTTTTTGTCGAAGATGGGGGCCAAAGTTACCGTTACTGATTTGAAGACCAAGGAACAATTGGCGCCTTCTGTTAAGGCTTTGAAGGGCTTCAAGAATCTGACATTTGTACTGGGTGAACATCGTTTTGAAGATTTTGAAAATAAAGATTTCATTTTGAAAGGTCAGGGAACACCCGTTGATTCTCCATATATTTTGCATGCGCGAAAAAATAATATTCCGATTGAAATGGATGAATCGTTGTTTATGAAACTTGCTCCGGATGTGCACGTCATCGGCATCACTGGTACGCGAGGTAAGACATTTACAACTGAACTGATTTATCACATTCTCAAGAAATCAGGGAAGCGAGTACACCTCGGCGGAAACATCAAGGGAACTGCTGCATTGCCATTACTCGGCAAAGTGAAGAAAGGCGACTACGCGGTTTTTGAACTTTCGTCGTGGCAGCTGCAGGGTTTTGGTGAAGAAAAAATTTCTCCGGAGATTGCAGTCTTCACAAGCTTTATGCCTGACCACATGAATTACTACAAGAATGACGTGAATGCGTATTTCGAAGACAAGGCGCAGATTTTCAAACATCAGAAAAAAGATGATGTGCTCGTTGTTCGTCCGGCGATGGAGAAATTGGTGAAAGGGAAGAATAAAGGAAAACTTATTGTCGCGCATTCTGAAGATATTCCAAAGAATTGGAAAATTAAAACTCCTGGTGAGCACATTCGAGAGAATGCGGCTGCTGCTATCGCGGTGGCTCGGTATTTGAAAATTCCTGAAGCGAAAATAAAGAAAGCAGTCGAATCATTCAAGGGTGTTTCCGGCAGATTGGAATTCATTCGTAACTATAAAGGCGTGGCGATTTATAACGATACCTGCGCAACTACTCCTGAAGCAACTGCTGCGGGGCTCGCTGCGCTCGCCCCGCTCGCAAAGAACTTGATCCTCCTCGCCGGCGGCACCGACAAATTCCTCGACCCAAAACCGCTTGCCGAAGCTGTGCCAAAATTCGCTTCAAAGACAGTGTTGCTTTCAGGTTCTGGGACGGCGAAACTAAAATCCGAGCTGAAAACGGATTTTGAAGAAGTAGATGATCTGAAAAAATTGGTCAAGCAGGGAATTGTAAATACAAAGAAAGGCGATATTGTTTTGTTCTCTCCAGGTTTTGCGTCATTTGAGAAATTTAAGAATGAGTATGATCGAGGAGAACAGTTTGTGAAGATAGTAAAAGGATTGAAATAATATGGACTTAGACCTCAAACAAATCAAAAAAGTTTTCTTTGTCGGCATTGGTGGCATTGGCATTTCGGCTATCGCTCGGATGTTTTTACAGGAAGGGAAGGAGGTGATCGGTTCCGATGTTTCAGAAGGCGAAGTAGTGAAAGAATTGCGTGATGCCGGAGCAATCGTAAAGATCGGGCAGGGAATGGATTTGATTCCTCGTGACGCTGACCTGATCGTCTACACAATCGCAATCGAAAAATATGATCCAGAACTTTTTACTGCACTCAAATCAGGAAGCACGCCAATCCGTTCGTATCCGGAAATGCTGCATATTGTAACTGAAGGAAAATATACGATTGCCGTTGCGGGAACGCATGGAAAGACAACGACGACTGCCATGATTGCGCATGTGATGAAAAATGCCGGCAAAGATCCGACGGTTATTGTCGGTTCGCTCATGGTAAATGAAAAAAGCAACTTCATCGCCGGTAAGAGTGAATATTTTGTTGTTGAAGCATGCGAATACCGCCGATCGTTTTTGAATATCAATCCGAAGATTTTGGTAATTACGAACATTGAGGCAGATCATCTCGACTACTACAAAGACGTAGAAGAAATCAAAAGCGCGTTCAAAGAAATGGTGGCAAAAGTTCCGGCTGATGGATTCATCGTTTGCAATACTTCAGATGCCGTTGTTGCCGAAGTTGTAGTTGGAGCGCAGGCGAAGGTGGTGAATTATATTGATTCGTATCACAAGAGAGAGTTGTTGATTCCAGGAGCGCACAATCAGGCGGACGCGGCTGCCGCCGCGTCCGCCGCGGGTCTTGTTGGCGTAGAGACCGCAACAATCGATCAGCACCTCGCAACATTCCCGGGCACCTGGCGACGTTTCGAATACAAAGGCCAGCTTGGCACAGGTGCGCAGGTCTACGATGATTACGCCCATCATCCGACAGAAGTAAAAGCAACGCTTCAAGGTTTCCGAGAAATTTATCCGACAGGCCAGAAAAAAATCACTGTGGTTTTTCAGCCACATTTATACTCACGCACGAAATTGTTGCTCCAAGATTTTGCCGAAGCATTTGTTCAGGCAGATAGTGTTATATTGCTTCCAATCTACGCCGCGCGTGAAGAAGATGATGGCAGTATTTCATCAGAAATACTTGCAGAAAAAATGCGTCCGCATACTAGCGATGTTTATGCGCTGCCTTCATTCGAAGAAGCATTTGAAACGTTACAGCGTCGAGCCTTGGGTCCAGACGACGTGTTGGTAACCATGGGGGCAGGTGAGGCATTTCAAATCGGCGAGCAATTGCTGACAAGCAAATAAACCGTTATTATACAAGGGTGAGTTGGTCCTAATTGACTCTTTAAATTAATTGTGGTATAATACCAGCATGAATTCAGATCAAGAAATCAAAGCGCTTGGCCAGGAAATGAAAGAAATGAACCAGGCACTTAAGGAATATATCAAGATGATCAAAATCCATCGTCTCCGTTTTCAACTTAACCAGACTGAGGAATCAGCCAAATAATTATGAATGAACGACTAGGAAAAGAAATTGAACACAATGGAGTTACTACTGAAGCACTTCAATCTCAGGAAGTTGCTGGTATTGCTAAACCCACAACTGAAACAGGTGGTGAGGCTTCGACGGCAAATATCGAAAAAATAGAACAGGAATCTGCAAAGCTTGAACAGAATTTGCAGGCGTTTCAATCTCTCTTACAGGAACTTTCTCCAAACGAAAGCGAGTATATTCACAGTGCTCTTGAATCAAGTGCTGACGGAAAAAGTTTGCTTGGCAAGATTCAGGAAAAGACGCATGCGCTTATTCACTCATACGACCATTCGAAAGACCATCTCTCTACTCACTATGATCCGAAAGTGGTTAAGGTTGTCGGTAGTGTCGGCAAGGTTCTCGGCGGATTTGCCGGTTTTGTCGGCGGGCATGGTGTCATGAGTGCGCCGGGCAGTGTTGTCGGGTCAAAGGCTGGCGGCTATCTTATGCTCAAAGCATTCAAAGAGTTAACCAAGTATCTTCCAGAAGAAATGCATGACAAATTGCTACATCCTGACAAACTTGAGGAAAAGAAAAAGAGCAGTGCTGAAATGGCAGTGACTATCGAACAAGTGGCGGATGAAAAAGAGAATATCATGTCCGAACTCGGCGAGCTCTGCAATGAATTCAATAGTCTGACTCCGGAAGAGCAGGCTAAGTTGCCCGAAGTGGTTGCGGCGCGCCAAGAGGAGATCATGGCGACAACAACCAAAATCAAAACAGCATACGAAAAATATCAGCATGCCTTCAAGAATTTTGAGAAAAAGCATCCGATCGTTGCAACCGGTACTGAGGTGGCGATTCACATGGCAATTGCGCCGGTGCTTCACGGTTTGGAATTGGGAGAAGCTGCTATTCACGCCATCGAAGTGATCGCAAGTACTGGCGGGGCTGAAAAATTCACTAACCATTTGTTTAATGTTATGCACCATGTCCGTGATTCGATTAAGAACGGAGTGGAAAGTATGAAAAAATTTATTCCTAATGCTGGAGCTCGCCTTGAGGTGCCTCCAATCCAATAGTCATGAATGAAGAGGAAATTGTAAAAGATCAAGAAGAATTACTTGCTGCAATGCAGGAAGAAAACCAGGCATTGACTGAGCTCCGAGATACTATGAAAAGTATCCTCGACGAAGTTAAAGGCAAGAAATAAAGAAAAAAGTCTCCACCTCGGAGGCTTTTTTCGTATGTGCTAAAATAAGCCCATGCCAACAAGCAAAGAATTTGAACAGGCTTATAAAAACCTCAATACTGCCCAGAAAGAAGCTGTTGACGCACTTGATGGTCCGGTCATGGTAGTGGCCGGTCCAGGGACTGGAAAGACGCAGGTTTTGACGCTTCGTATTGCCAATATTTTGCAGAAGACTGATACGCCAACTTCAGGCATTCTTTGTCTTACGTTTACGAATGCAGGCGTTCGCGCTATGCGCGAACGCCTGCTCAACCTGATCGGGTCTTCCGCTAGCACTATTTATATCGCAACGTTCCACCGATTCGCCATCAGCCTGATTGAAAAATATTACGCCTATCTCGATTTTGAAAGCGCGCCAACATTGCTCACTGATACCGAGGCAGTTTCGTTGGTTGATGAAATTCTCGAAAGCGGCGAATGGGCCCACATCCGTCCACGCGGGAATTCGACAAAATATTTCAGCGATCTAAAATCGCTCATCTCGCTCTTGAAACGCGAGAATATGACGCCGACGGATTTTCTTACTGAAGTGGAGGCCGATATCACATCGCTTTCAAATGATCCGGGAAACATTTCTTCACGCGGTGCCCGAAAAGGGGAACTGAAAATGGAAGTCGTGAAAAAAATCGACAGTCTTGAACGAACAAAAGAAGTCGTCCGTTTTTATCAGGAGTATGAAAAGGCAAAACTTGAACGCGGTTTGATGGATTATGATGACGTCCTTGCGTACGCCGTATCGCTAGCCGAAATGTCGGAAGAAGTTCGGGCATATCTGCAGGAAAATTATCTCTACGTTTTGGTTGATGAACACCAAGACTCAAGCGGCGTTCAGAATGCTTTTCTCGAAGCTGTATGGGGCGAGACTGATCAGCCAAATATTTTTGTCGTAGGTGATGACCGCCAGCTTATTTATGGTTTCGGCGGCGCGTCGCTTGCGCATTTCACCAAATTCTTCAATACGTTCGGAAAAGCAAAACAGATTACGCTCATCGAAAACTATCGTTCAACCCAGATTATCCTCGATGCTGCAGATACCTTGCTTACGAGCACGATTGCTGACGGTAAACTGAAGAGTAATAGCAAGCACAAGGATCAGAAGATTGGCGTGTGGGAGTGCGATTATCCTCGAGATGAAATCATTGCCATCGGTGAAGATATCAAAAAGAAATTAGAAGAGGGTCTAGTCCCAGAAGAATGTGCGATTCTCGTGCCGAAAAATTATCAAGTCAGAAGCGCCGTGCAGACACTTCGTGATCTTGGACTTCCTGTAGCGGCGTCCGGCGCGCTCTCATTTTTCTCATTGCCGGAAACAGAAACGATTCGAAATATTCTCAAGGCGCTTGCCGATCCGTTCAATAATGTTGCCCTCGGACAGTTGTTGCTTGATCCTGTGCTGGGTATCTCTCCACTTGAAGCACACGCATTTCTTCGTGACACCAATACTCGCAAGCTATCTCTACAGACAATCATTGATTATTCCAAGGGTGTTCTGCCAACTGATCCGATTGCCAATCTTGGCCAGAATATGGCTGCTTGGCTCAAGTGTTCACAGGAACTTGGCTTGCACGGTCTGATTCAGAAAATAGGCGAAGACGTATTTTTTGCCGATGCTACAGATCATGATCTGCTGATTCGCCGAGTTGAAATCGTCCGCACATTCCTTCACTTACTTACCGCCGAACGCGAACGTAACGTACATGCGGCCCTGCCAGATTTTCTCGCATACCTTGATCGTCTCGAATCCTACGGCCATGAAATTCCATTGGCAGTTTTTTCCGGAGAAAAAGGCATTCATGTTATGACATTGCATAGTTCGAAAGGTCTGGAATTCCGCGCCGTGTATATTGCGCATATCGATGAAGCATCGCTCATGAAAGGCAAGCGTTCCGGTTTCGTACTTCCTGAATCAGTCCAGGCAAAGCTTGAAGCAAAAGATGAGCTTGCTGCCCGACGCGAACTCTATGTAGCCATTACTCGTGCCAAAGAATCATGTGTAATTTCATATTCACGTCATGCATATGCGGGAGGGGAATTGATGCCGGCTTCCATTCTTGCTGATCTGCCTGCCAATATGATCGAACGCCGAACACTTGCCGATACCGAAGGGTCAATCCTAAGTGCAGATCCGAAACTCTATGTCACAGCTTCAAACGCGCAGCCAAAAACTGATATCAATGCGCTGACAGAATTAGTCGCAGAAGATTACGTCAAGACAAATGTGTCTGTTACGTTACTCAACAATTTCTTCGAATGTCCTTGGAAGTGGTATTTCCGCAATCTCTTGAAATTGCCTGAAGCGAAAACCGAATCGCTCGTTGTCGGTTCCGTCGTGCATACCGGCATTGAATATCTGCTCAAGCATCGATCAAAAGTTTCTGAAAAGGATCTGGAGGAAGCAATGATTGCATGCATCGAAAATGAATATGTGAGCGATGACAAAATGATTGCCCGCATTCTTCGCGATGCCAAAAAAATTCTGGCGCGATTCCAAAAAGAATATTTACCTCGGATCATGCCCGGAGCTCTTTCTGAACGATCGCTGGTGTATCGCGATCCAAGTATCCCACACTTAACTGGCTATGGAAAAATCGATCTCACTGAACAAGAAGCTGACGGTACAGTTCATGTTACTGACTTCAAAACAGGTAGTGCGAAAACTGCGCGAATGATTGAGAAGCAGGATGACGAAGGCCGGCTTTCAAATCTCTTGCGCCAGCTCGCAATGTATTCATACTTGATCAAGGGTTCAGACAAAGGAAAAGAAGTGCGAACTTCAAAATTGCTTTTCATTGAAGCTGATCCAAAGGATGCCGATGCAGTGTATACGACTACGGTTACGGATGAGCAGATCGGTTTGCTCAAGCGCGACATTGCTGATTACGATCAGCTGGTCTCAAGCGGCGAGTGGGTTCGACGGCCATGTACTGCTGAAAGTTATGGCAAAAATACTGAATGCGAGTACTGCGCCATGGCCCAGAAACTCTATAAGATTGAAAAATAAGCTTCCTGGCATCCTCAGATAAGTGTGATATAGTAAGCCAATATGGCAGATGAACAACATACAACCATAAACGGTCATAGCGTCAAATACAGCGCAGAACATGATAGTCACATGGAACTCGGTCTTAAGTGGCTCCACAACCACCACAGTGAAGCTGAGGAAATGTTCAAGACGCTTAAAAACGGAGAAGAGCCTGACAAGAAAGGCTACATGAAGTTCACTGCCGATGGATATACATTTCGACTGTACCGAAAATCTTCAGGCGGTTATGAAGTGAAGTGGCAGCAAGCATAATATGAAACCAGAACAAGGACAATTACATCCCGTAACACTCATGACGAACGACATCGTTCGCATTTTTGACAAGCTTGGATTTGAAGTGGCGCAGGGTCCGGAGCTTGAAACTGAATGGTACTGCTTTGATGCGCTTAATGTTTCAAAAGATCATCCGGCTCGCGATATGCAGGACACATTCTGGATCAAGCAGACTCCTGAGCAGTTGGCAGAATATGCAAAGCAGGATCATAGCGAACGCCCGGTTCTTCGCACGCATGTTACTTCAACGACTGCGCGATTTCTCGAAGCGAAAGCACAAGCTGGCACGTATCCATTTGCTTCAGTCTCTGTCGGCAAAGTGTTCCGCAATGAAGCAACTGACGCAACGCATGAAATGCAATTTTTCCAGATCGATGGCTGCGCAGTAGGCGAGAATATTACATTGGCGAATTTGAAAGATACGTTATTGAAACTCTACCGAGGCTTGCTTGGCGAAGATATTGAGATTCAGCTACGACCAAGTTACTTTCCGTTCGTTGAACCAGGCCTTGAAGTCTGGATCAAATTCCGCAACCGTTGGCTCGAAGTGATGGGTGCAGGCATGATTCATCCGAACGTCCTGCGTAATGCCGGCATCGATCCGGAAAAGTATCAGGGCTTCGCATTCGGCGGCGGCGTTGATCGTATCCTCATGGTGAAGTACGACATTGCTGATGTGCGATTGTTTTATCAGGGAGATCTCAGAATTAATCAGTGGTAGTATGAAAATTTCTTATAACTGGCTTAAATGGTACGTCGACGGCGAACTTCCAACTCCAGAAAAGTTGGCAGATCTTTTAACATTCAAGCTCTGCGAAGTGGAAGGAATAGAAAAACTTGCTGACGGAGATTCTGTGCTTGATCTCAATATTCTTCCAAACCGCGCGCATGATCTGCTCTCGCACCATGGTGTGGCTCGAGAAGTTGCTGGATTACTCGGTTTGAAATTCAAAGATCCAAGTTCACTTTACAAAACTCCTGCGCAGGAATTACCGACCAAACTTCAGATCAAAATCGAAACAGAAAAATGCCGTCGCTATATGGGGCGCATTGTTCGTAACATCAAAGTCGGTCCATCTCCGGAATGGGTGGTGAAGCATCTTGAATCAATTGGTCAACGCTCAATCAACAATATCGTCGATGCAACAAACATCGTCATGTTCGACTGTGGTCAGCCATGCCACGCATTTGATCTCAAGAAACTTTCGGGTGAGGTTATTCATATCAGAGAAGCGGGAAGCGATCAGGAATTTCCTGTGCTTGGTCAGGACAAGATTGTTGCCAAGCTCAAGGCGACAGATATAGTTATTGCCGATGCTGACAAGGCACTTGCCATTGCCGGCGTGAAAGGAGGTCTTGATTCGGGTGTTACAAATGACACAACTGAAATTGTTCTTGAGGTGGCAAACTTTCATCCAGTAGCAGTTCGCACGACGGCTCGTCGCTTGAATTTGCTTTCTGACTCAGCAAAGCGTTTTGAAAATGATCTTTCTCCGGAGCATGCAACATTTGCGATGAAAGAGCTGACTGGCATGCTGCTCGAAATGTGCCCCGAAGCAGTCTTCGAAGAAATTGTCGACGAGTATCCGGTCAAAGAACAGCCGCGTGCAATTACATTTTCAATTTCAAAAATAAACAAATATCTCGGCACATCACTTTCTGAAACTGACATGGTGAAGCTTTTGACGGATTACGGCTATCAGGTTTCCGGAACAGGGGATACCTGCATCCTTGCAGTTCCGACATTGCGTCTTGATCTGACCGGCATGCATGACGTTGCAGAAGAAGTGGCTCGGTCGTACGGTCTCGAAAAAATCGAACCGGTTGCTGTCGCGCTTCCAGAGAAGCCAAAAACAAACGAAACATTTTATAAAGAAAGTGCCGCACGGGCGAAGCTGTTCGCAGAAGGTTACCGCGAAACGATCACGTATGCTTTCCGCAAGAAAGGTCCGATTGAAGTTGCACGCGGGGTAGGAGACAAAGGAGCACTCCGCACAGATTTGTCTGCAGGATTGAAAGAAGCATATGAGCTCAATCGTTTGAACGCACCGCTTCTTGGAATTGCGGATCTGAAACTTTTTGAAATTGGTGCCGTTTTTCCAAAAGAAGGAGAAATCATCCATATTGCAATTGCCGACAAAAAAGGTGTAACGGAAATGACGCTTGATGAATACTGTCAGAAAAATTCTATTACCACTGGAACTTCATATGCAGAATTGCTTCCTGAAAATGCTTCCGATGCACGCTACATGCCTTGGAGTCAGTATCCATTTATTTCTCGCGATATTGCCGTTTGGGTTTCGGAAGGGACAACAGCTGAACAGGTTGCTGAAATTATCACAACCAATGCCGGGGAGCTTTCAATTCGAACGCCATGGCTGTTCGACACGTTTACCAAGGATGGCAAAACATCATATGCATTCCGTCTTGTATTTCAGTCTATGGATAAAACATTAACGGAAGATGATGTTGCTCCGGTTATGACTAAAATCACAGATGCATTAGTTCAAAAAGGCTGGCAGATACGGTAATCCACAGTTAAAATAAGGTTCTTTTGCTATACTTAAGCCAGTAATATGAAGTCCTGGCTGAAAGGGAAACCATTCAATTCAAAGTATTTTTACATGGCGATTTCCATCGTTGCTATCGTTGCCTATGCGATGGTTGTTTCTGCCGCTCAACTCCCAAACGGCACTCCGCCACCAACAGGTGGCTATTTGTCAGGCAATGATTCAATTCTAGATCCGGGCTGCGCGCCACAGTCAGCAAACTGCGTAGTTACTCCGTACCTCATCACCACATCAACAACATATAACTGGATCGGAGACGGAGCCGGCCAAAATGGCGGTTCAACTGACAACACGGTATTCATCGGTATCGGTGCCGGAGATAATGCAGACAATGCAGATTACTCAAACTTCATCGGTACTGGCGCAGGTTTGAATGCGACTAATGCAGATCACTCAAACTTCTTTGGACAACTCGCAGGTTGTAACGCAACTGATGCAGACAACGCAAACTTCTTCGGCTACCGCGCTGGATGTGGAGCAACCTTTGCAAACAATTCAAATTTCTTCGGAAATTCTTCAGGGGAAGATGCGGTAAACGGCGCATACTCAACGTACTTCGGCGATCATGCTGGTTTCCAAGCCACTGATGCCGCATATGCAAACTTTCTTGGTGCCCTGGCTGGATATCAGGCGACAAATGCATACAACTCTAACTTCCTTGGTTATCGATCCGGTTATAGCGCACTCAATGCACATGATTCAAACTTCTTTGGGTATCAGGCCGGCGAAGGTGCTGATAGTGCGCATGACTCAGTGATGATCGGTAACCAGGCCGGATTCAATGCGCAGGGATTAAGCGACTTTCTCGGTACGACTTCAAATCCGTACGGAATAGGCGGAGGCGCTACATTTATTGGCGCACAAGCTGGATATGGAGCGAACTCTGCTCAAGCAACTATTATTGGAACACAGGCTGGATACAAGGCAAATACTGCCTTCGGTTCAACAATCATGGGTTTCATGGCTGGTTATAATACAAACTATTCATCACCAAGTGTGGCAAATTTGAGCAACTCGCTTGTTTTGGGAACAGTAGCTGCCCAGAATACATCAAATGTTGATTTCAGTATGATTGTGGGTACAGCTTCCGGAAATTCAATCAATGATGTATACGGTACAATGATGATTGGTTCTAACTCCGTCGGGTCCCATGCATCAAGTTTTTACGATTCCATCCTGATTGGAAATTCTTCAGGAGGCAGTTCCACAGACTTTGTCTCTACTACGGTCATTGGACCCCAGTCAGGGACCAGTGCGCAAAATCTCTTTAATGCAATAGTTATTGGATCAAATGCGGGAGATAACCGTGATGCCAACAATACGAAGACAAAAATAATCTATACAAACGCAACCGGGTCTTTTCCTGCGAAGAGTGCAATTATTGGTAATATTTCAAACACAGGAGCTCGTGTTATTTCTGATAACGGCATAGATACAATTGAAATCTCAAACTTGATGCCTTATTTCACCATAGGGGAAACGATTACAGACAATGAAACCGGGGCAACGGCGCAAGTCGTAAGCATGGTGACTGGTACGACTTCAATCCTGATCGGTGACTATACTGATACCGGCGGATACCAGAATTCAATCGCATTTGGTACTAAGGCAATCAACTCCGCTGACAATCAGTTCATGATTGGCTCAAGTGATTTTCCAATAGACGAGATTAAAGTTATACAAAGTGGCGGCACGCAGTGTATCATCGATCTTTCGGGTCTCGGTTGTACATCTGATGAACGCATGAAGACCAATATTGAAGACCTGCCGCAAAATATTTTGGACCTGCTCTCAAGTGTTCGCACCGTAAAATACAACTGGAAATCTCAACCAGAAGGTACCCAGATGATCGGTTTCTTGGCACAAAACCTCGAAACAAACTTCCCACAAGCAGTAGCCACAGACAAAGATGGCAAAAAATCCGTGTACTATTCACAAATGATCCCAGTTGTTGTTGAAGCAGTCAAAGAACTCAATCTCAAAGTGAGCTCAATGCAAAATCTCCTCTCTGGTACTGACCGTACATTTGTGAACCAGTTGGTTGCCTGGTTGGGGGACAAGACAAACGGTCTCAAGAGTTTATTCGCGGATTCTGTTCATGCAAACAAAGAGTTCTGTCTCGGCGATCGATGCATTACCGAAGCACAGTTCAATCAATTGCTTGATCAGAACAATATTCCTGGCGGTGCTCATTATCAGGGACAGCTATCAAGTCCAGATCCAGTTCCAACACCTGAGCCGACACCAAGTCCGGACCAAACTCCTGTGCCTGAACCAGCACCAGAAGTTACTCCAACACCAGAACCAGTACCTGAGAATCAGCCGACAGAAAGTACCGATGCTGCCCCAAGCGATACTCCAACAACCGAAAACAACCAATAAAATCCCCAGAATACGGTGATTTTTGCTTGGTGGCCAACTGTCAATTTGGTATAATTCAGGCACATGTCATTCCGCTTCAGCAATAAAAAACTACTCAGTTTTTCGATTACACTCCTTTCGATTATCGGATACGGTTTTGTTGTCTTCGCCGCTCAACTCCCAGACGGCACTCCGCCACCAACAGGTGGTTATCTTTCAGGTAATGACTCGATCTTAGATCCAGGCTGCGCGCCACAGTCAGCAAACTGCGTAGTTACTCCATATTTTGTAACAACCTCAACTAACTACACCTGGATGGGTAATGGAGCTGGTCAAAATGGCGGTTCAACTGACAACACGGTATTCATCGGTATCGGTGCCGGAGATAATGCAGACAATGCAGATTACTCAAACTTCATCGGTACTGGCGCAGGTTTGAATGCGACTAATGCAGATCACTCAAACTTCTTTGGACAACTCGCAGGTTGTAACGCAACTGATGCAGACAACGCAAACTTCTTCGGCTACCGCGCTGGTTGTGGCGCAACAGCAGCAAACAATTCTAACTTCTTCGGCAACTCTTCAGGTGAAGATGCGGTGAATGGAGACCACGCAACATATTTCGGCGACCATGCTGGATTTCAAGCTACCAATTCATCGTTTGCAAATATGATAGGTGCGCTTGCCGGTTACCAGGCTGCGAATGCATACAACTCAAACTTCTTGGGTTATCGAGCGGGATATGGGGCAACAAATGCTAATGACTCAAACTTTTTCGGTTTTCAGGCCGGTGAAGGAGCAGAAAGTGCTGCCGCGTCACTTTTGGTTGGTTATCAGGCAGGATATAATTTTTCTGGAACATCAGACTTTCTTGGAGCGACTACAAACCAATTTGGAGGAATCGGCAATTCAACCTTTATTGGTTACAGAAGTGGATATGATGCAAGCGGTGCAGTGCTCTCAACCTTTATGGGTGTTATGTCAGGTTATAATGCGTCAAAGGCATTTGCCTCGAACTTCGCCGGCTACATGTCTGGCTACCAGGCAACAAATGCATATACTTCAGTTTTTTTTGGTAATCTTGCTGGCGCGAATGCCACAAATGCGTCGCGATCGATTTTCATTGGTAACCAATCTGGTTCAAATGGCACAGATTCATATGAATCAATATTTATTGGACCGTCTGCGGGTAAGAATGTAAGTAATGGTCCATTCAGTGTATATTTAGGTTATGATTCAGGATCCGGTGCAACCAATGCATGGAACTCTGTCTTTGTTGGGCACAATGCCGGTTGGGGAGCAGTAGAATCTCGCAATGCAATTTACATTGGTCCAAATGCGGGTATCGGTGATAGCAATGTGAATACTGCAGGAACTGTTACTTATAATAACGCCTCAGGATCATTTCAAGTAGGAGAAATTATCCATGATCTAAACACTGCAGGATCATTTTACATCTTTGCAGATTCAGGTTCAGTACTTCAGGTTGACGGAACAGATCCTGGTAACATTAATCCTGGAGATCAGATTCAGGGCGGAGCGTCGGGTGTAACTGCAACGGTAGTTTCGACTACCGTTGGAACCTACTCGATCGTTATTGGTGAAGATTCACACACAAATGGTTTCAGTAACAGTATTGTTCTTGGATCAAACGCAGCTAATTCAGCTTCAAATGAAATTATGATCGGTTCACCGACGTCTCCAATTAACACGCTTGTCTTGCAAGGAGCAGGTAATACCTGTCTTTTGAATGTTACTATCCCAAGCCCTGCATGTTCTTCCGACGAGCGTTTGAAGACAAACATCACTGACCTTGAAGGAAGTGTTCTTGATGCCCTCATGAAAGTTCGAACCGTCAGATACAATTGGAAAAATTTTCCGGATACTCCACAGGCCATCGGTTTTATCGCACAAGATCTTCAGAATTATTTCCCTGAGATGGTCAGCGAAGCGCCAAATGGATATCTCACAGTTTCGTATGGCGGCATGACACCAATACTCACGGAAGCAATTCGTGAATTAAATGTGAAAGTAACAAGTATTCAAGACTTGCAAAATGCAACTGATCGCACATTTATCCAAAACCTCATTGCATGGCTCGGCGATCAGTCGAACGGCATCGGAGATTTCTTTGCTCATCGCGGCCGATTCCAGGACGCAGTTTGTGTTGGTGATACATGTGTAACCGAAGCACAGCTCAAGCAGTTGCTTGGTCAAGACAACAATATCGGCAGTCAGGGACAATTGTCATCGCCGACACCGACGCCAAATCCAACACCGGATCCAACTCCAACACCAAGTCCGACAACTGATATACCTTCAACTGATGGAACGGGTACAGATACTCCGCCTCAAACTGATGTAACTCCTGTTGATACGAGTCCATCTGAAACTCCGACAGAAACACCGCAGCCTGATCCAGTACCAGACACAGGCACAAATCAAGAAGCTCAATAAAATCCCCAATTATGGGGATTTTATCTTGGTGG
>CAZHUT010000014.1:0-20410 GCA_964535545.1 uncultured Candidatus Saccharibacteria bacterium
ACGAATCGAACGTACATCTATTCCTTAGGACGGAACTGTTCTATCCATTGAACTACGGAGGCAAAATACAAAAAGCACCCTACGGTGCCTCATGTATTGTAAACTATTTCACTTATGCCGCAATGCCGAGTAATTCTGCGATCTTTGGCTTATTGAAACCGATAATGACGTCATCTTCGATGCGGATAACCGGTACACCCATCTGTCCTGTCATATCAACCATTTCAGCGCGTTTTTCTTGATCTGCAGCAACGTTGATATCCTCGTACTGAACGCCCTTTTCCTTGAAAAACTCCTTGGCCATATGGCAGAAATGGCAGCTTGGTGTTGAATAAATAGTGACTTTCTTCATATTCTCACTCTCAATTAATTACTAACATATATAGTATAGCATTCATGTCAACAACATAAAAACCGCGGTTTGAACCGCGGTTTTTATATGATCAATAAATTATTTGAATCCAAGCAATGCGTTGATGAATGCACGAGTGATTGGTCCAAAGTATCCACGAGCCGGACTTATGCCATGAGTTCGCTGATACTGTGCCAATGCGCGAACAGTTGCAGGGCCCATGTATGTTGTTTCATTATTGAGTGATCCTGGATTGCCCGGCAGAGCAACTACTGCGCCATTTCTATTCAAGAAGTTCTGGAGTCGTGCTACGTCTGGATGAACTGTTCGGAACTCGAGATCAATAAGGAATGGTTGCTTATTTGGAGTATTGTCTGTACATCGAACGCCTGAGATAGGACTGAAGAGATAGCCCGGCTGGCAACCAACGGTGTTCTGAGTACCGCTAGATGAACCGCCTGTACCACCAGATCCAGCACCACCAACACTTGGGGTTGTACCTCCGTTGCCAACGCCGCCACTACCGCCAAAGACGATAATACCGCCGCCACATGACTGTGTAGTTACCGTACCTGTAGTTGTCCAGACACCCGGACCAGCATATTGGGTGACATTAAGATTGCCTGTCGTACTTACGTCGTAAGAAGTAATTGTAAATGAATATGTCGTTCCACAAGTAAGACTACTGAATGTTGCAGATCGGCTACCTGAAGTGAATTCTGTTTCGAGGGTTGTACTATCCCCAGAACTGAAATCAACCATTGTCTTTGCGAGATATGTTGTTGAATAGTCGATAGTTGCAGTTGATGAGGTAGCGCTTGTGCTTACAACAGTTGCCGGACCATCACCTTCATTGAAACCGTATCCGAAGTAAGTATTGTAATCATCAATGTATCCGTATCCATATCCAAATCCGTAACCTGAATCACCGAATCCGTAACCGTATCCCCATCCAGCCCTATGAGTATAGAAGTTGCTGTCATACACACCGATGAAGGATGCATACAGTGCTGGACCGAGCACAAAAGAAAATACAACCACAAAAACCGCGGTTAGAAGTACTTTCGATAGATTGTTTTTAATAAATGTTTTCATGATTCTGAAAATGGATAAACTGATAAATATAAATATCTCCTTACATTATACCACTAAATTTGTTGATTAAAAACATGTCTTCTGGGGAAAACAGGGCTATTTAAGCAGTTTTTACCAATCGCGCCAAAAACAGTGGAATGAATATAAATACTGCATTTTCAGCCAAATACCCTTGCTTGAATAGTAAAGCAACAGCAATAACAACACTAAACATTATAAAAAATAATATGTCAATGGTTTCCGTACTCCCCGCAATCAAGCCAACCACGAACAAGCTAAACATGGCAAGCGTAGCCCATGCGTGAAAAAATACTGCGCATACAAAAAGAACAGCCAAGATGCCAACTGTGGCGATAGATCTCCTGCTAGTAAAAATTTTTTTATATTGAATTGATTTGGTAAACAAACTGAACGGTGATCGTAAAAACTTTTTAACATCATCTTCATTGCCAGCAAGCAAGAATACAAGCACAACGACGGCATGCACGAGACAGTAATACGCAAGTATTTTTACCCGAATAAGATCGAGAAAATTATTTTTTGTCAGATGAACCGCAATGCCAAGTACCGCTGTCAGCACAACAATAAAAGGAAAGTATAGAACATAGTCAAACAGGAATTCTCGAGCTATTGTGTTTTTTTTGATAAAGGAAAACATACTTATTATTCTGATCTGTTAATTGCATACACCCGGATTGTCGGACCATCAAACAATCCTTGAATATTTGGCTGTATCTTCAACCAGGTGTCGACATTCTCCCAGTCCAATTCTTTCGCGATAATTATATAGCGAAGTTTTGGTAAGACGTTATTAATAGCAGCATTATCTGTCCCCTTCGAAGATAGCCATTGGGTAATTCCTGCACTAACGGGATTGCCACTGTTGTCGTAAATCGATCCCCACTCCATGTTCGTGCCAAAAACGACAGGACAGGTAAAGAATGCATGGGATGGGTTTTGAACGACTCGACCCAGCCACCGAAATGACATGTATTGATGCCACGGGAGGAATAGAGTCTCGGATTCACATCGAGGATTTTCCTGGTTCAGTACTTTGTCTGCAAGGTACCAGTCAGCTGGATATTGTGTCGGCGGTACTTGTCCACCAAAACCGCCAATCATAAGCGGTGCCTGTAATAGGATGGCGAGGCCGGCCAGACTGAAGATACCGATGACGAGTCCCCGCTTCCAGCGCGTCGCAACCATTTCCAATCCGGCGGCAAGCAAAACACCGTACACAATCACAACAATGGCTATCCATTTGCTGGTTTCGCGCATACCGGAATAAAACGGAACATGATCGATCAGCCAATGAGTGAATGGTGCAGTAACTTGCCCTTTGATCCCAAGTGCAAGAAAGAGAGCGGCGCAAAAAATTAACAGCAGTGAGGTAACCGTTTTCTTCCCTTTGCGCATGTGCCACAATGCGAATATTCCCATCAGAAAGATTGGAACGAGAATAATGAATCCTCTACCCCAAATATGAGTATTCTGTGTCACGTCGACAAAGCGGTATTGATCCTTGCCCCAGAAACCCGACATGAGTATGCCGAGACCAAGCGCTTCGGTACTGGTGTGTCCAGACATTTGAAAAACTTTAAAATCTTCAACGGTAATATGTTGGGTAATTGTTCGAAGATTATATCCAGGCATAATGGTAGCGCCAATCCATGTGAGATTTACCAGTAAGCATAATCCAATGCCAATCAGAAATTGTTTAACCCACTGCGTTTCTCGCAAAAAAAGAATCAGTTCTTTGTGAAAAAATGCAATTCCCGTAACGATAATAAGTGAAGCAATAAAAAGGTAGTGATGTGAGAAGAGCAACGATAGCCCTAAAAAAAATCCGGCGTGACGCAAGCGCTCCGGCAGCTTGTCACGGACCACCACGACTGATTCAGCTAGAGCAATGATCAAAAAAGCAAAACCAAGCAGAACACCCACTTGTCCGTAGAGCATGCGCTCGTATACAAATGGATTGAAGACAAAAAATAATCCTGTCAGAAAAACAACTCCCGTGCGATCAGATAGAAGTCGTCCCAACTTATTTCCAGCGTAGAGGAGAAATGCAATAACTGTTGCTAGGACAATTTTTTGAAGAAGTGCTGCAGGAACAACAAAAGAGCAAAACCGAAAAAGTGCATCAAACAAAAACAAGCCGCTTTCAATATGTGGTTTAACGTGCGGGCCTGAAACATAATCAGTAAAAAACAGGTAGCCAGGGTGCAGGAATAAAACTCCAACCGTAGCCAGAACAACAAGGACGTTCAGTAGTATAAGCTTGTGCGTATTAAGCAGCTTCTTCATGGAGAATTTTTTTAATGATACGTAATACATATCCCAACACCACAAATCCAACCACAAATAACAAGAATCCGATACCACCGAGAACGGTAATGAATGTGGTGAGCTTAGGATAATATAAAGCATTTGACGGCACGTTTCCAACATACAATTGCATTTCCGGCATTGGTCCGAACAAATATATCGATGGATCAAATACAACCCTGTTGTCGTAGATCACACAGCGAAGCGGGACAGCGATCGCTAAGTAGTGTTTCTTGTCGTTTGGACTTCGAAACAGGGTGCGGCTGGAAAACTGAATCGGACAATTGTTAAACATAAATTCACCAGTACGCGGTAATGAAACTATCGGGTTAAACAATATAAATGCCTGGAACTGACTTGTTTCGCCTCGTTCAATAAACGGCGCAAGTTCCTCAAGAATTAATGCCTTATTGTTAGACTTATGGGCAAAAACAACTTCAGTGGAATCAGATGGCAGCGCCGGATAGTGCGCGGCAACGAGTCCGCGCGGTGCATCCGGTCGCCGATATGCCAATACCGTGTTATGAGAATCTTCATGCGCGTATTGCCATATACCCTGGCCAATAGTACCAATCAGCAAAATCCATACCACACCGGTAACGGCAACGAGAGTGTATATCGATTTCGTAGCCGTACTAAACGGTCGCGCTTTTTTGGTAAATATATAGATGATCAAAATAACGAACAAAGCGACGACGCCAAACGAAAGCATCTTGGTCATACCATCAGCGGTTGACGAGACAGTGCGAATTTGAGCTTGATCAAAAAAGTCCAGGAAAAAGGTGCGCGGTCCATACTCATTACGGAAAAAATAAAGGAATCCTATGCCAGTCAAACCAATCAATGCGCCAGCAAAAAAATCTTCCACTAAGGCAAGAATGATTACGAATGGGATAAACCAGACGACATAGTGCCACTGGAAATTAGTCAGCAAAATGGTAAAGCCCGCAAGCAGCAGCAACGAATCTTCAAACAACTTCAAAGCGGTGTATTTTATCTTTTGCCTATATATCTGATACAGCTGACGCAGATAGATTATGAGACAGAAAAGTCCTGCAAAATAATACGCCTTATCGGTCACCGCAAACCAGCCAGGACTGTCCGTACTTGTAATGGTATCCATGCCAAGGAAATAGCGGATCGCGGAAAAGAAATTGAGTTGCGGCACTTTGACGGAAGTAATTTGAGGCGTAGCGTATGCCTGTGACAGTGTTTGAATTGAGTCAATAGTTTGCGGAATAAATTCCGGATGATTTACGAATTGAATATAAAAAATACAGATAAATGCCAGCGCGGTTACTGATGCCCGCAGCATGAACTTGTACTTTTTCTTGTAGAGTAAATACACAAAGAAAAGTGGCGCGAGAATAACAACGAAATATTTTGTCGAGAATGCTAACGCAAACGCAAAGCCGAATACAATAGGCATGTCCAGCACCAAAGCAAAAAAGAGCAGCAATATTGAAAACGCAACCAAAACTTCATAATGCCCATGAACACCATATACGCCAAAAACGAGTGGATTGATGGCCCAGAGAAACGCCGCCCAACGCGCTTTGGACTCCGAACGAGTAAAGTAAAAACCTAACGTCGTGATAAGCGGGATGCAAAGCAGATCAATGACCCAAAATGGAAATTTTAGAAAAAAATGCAGCAATGCCAGCTGGTCGGGAGCAATATGAAAGAACTGCAGCACAAGCAAATAGGCTGCATAGAACGGATACCATAACACAACGAGAAAATTTCCCTTATTCCAGTACTCAAAAGGGTTCCAATCATACAAGCTATGGCGCTGCAGCAAGCCCACAAATGCAGAAAAATCAAATGGATGCGCTGTCCAAAACAGAAGCGCTAACTTAACGGCAAATACACCGAAAATAACCAGCACGAAATGGCGTTTGCCCCAGTTTGCAATTGTGCTGAGTGTCGACATTCCAGCTATTGTACCCTACTTTTATCTATCTGTTGAGTTGGTTTGTGGACAATTACTGCACACGTTTTGATGATTCAGAAACATCCCACATGGTCTTGTATACTTTTTTACCCGGAGCCAAGAACCAGAGGTAAAATGTCATTACACAGTATGAAATGGTTCTGATTGGCGAAGTCATCATATGCTTGCCAATCCCCCATACATACGACCAAAATGGAATATGGTAGACCTGCTTAACTTTTTCTCTTCCGAAATATTCCTCCATTCTTTTCTTTCCAGATATATACCGACTATCTTGTCGTACGTGATCCTTAAAATGCGTCGGTGATCGAAAAATCACCCGGGCTTCAGGAGCGTATACAAACTTAAAACCTTTTTCCATACATGCAAAGTACGAGAAGGCGTCTTCAGGATACCCTTCCAGCCACTTAAGTGTAGGATATAGTGCACGATTGAATGCACGGCCACGCCCATGACAAAGATACATCGTGTCACTATGATTGATAGTGCGATAAATGTCAGTTTTGATTTTGTGGCTTTCAGCCATTATTGATTCGAAAAAATTCTTTGGTTCAGCCGGATAAATATCTGCACCGACAATTCCTACAGTTCGATCCGCAACAATTGGCTCAATTAGTTTTTCGATAACTGAATCATTGGCAAGCAAGACGTCACAATCAAAAATGCACATAATATCACCAGTCGAATGACTGAATATTTCATTTTCAATAGCGTACTTTCCCCGACGTTCCTTGAAATCAAAAAGTTTGATCCGCGGATCACCGACTGAAGCGGCTTGTGCAATCGTGCTGTCGGTACTGCCGTCCGACATGACTAGGATTTCGATTAATGTACCGCTGACAATGCGCTGTCTGAGGATTTGCTCAATAAGTATCTTGATATTTGCTTCCTCATTCAGGGCAGGAAGTCCGATAGAAATAGTTGGGAGACGTTCTGATGATGCATTCATGGTACCAGCGTAGCACACATTTATCACGACGCATATATGCTATACTTGCCCATACATGCCCCCGGAAATTTCTGTCATCCTTGTTAATTGGAATGGTAAGCGCTGGCTGCAAAAGTGCCTCGCATCTTTAGCCAGTCAGACGTACAAACCCGTGGAAATTATTTTCGTGGATAACGCTTCAACAGATGACAGTGTTGTGTTTGTACAGCAAACCTTCCCTAACGTGAAAATCGTACAGAGTACAACCAACCTGGGCTTCGCTCAGGGCAACAATCTTGGCATTGCTGAAGCGCGCGGCACGTACATCATGCTGCTTAATACGGACACGTGGATAGAAAGTGACTTCATTGCAAAAATACACCAGCGCTATATCGAGACCGGAGCAGATGTTCTCACACCCCAACAAATCGGCTATGAAGAAACGATACCGGCAAGCCTGGAAACTTCAACGATTGATATATTTGGCTATCCGAGCCCTATGCATGAAACCGGATCAACCAAGCACAAATTATTTTTTGGCGGTGGTGCCTGTTTGTATTTCAGTAAAAAACTATATGAAGAAACAGGAGGCCTCGACAATGACTTTTTCATGTACAGCGAAGAAGTCGACTGGTTCTGGCGATTACACTTGCTCCGAAAAAAAATTGTCAGAGCATATGACCTGACATTTCATCATGCCGAGCAAGGCAGCGCAATTAAGGTTACACAGCTGCGCTACCACATGTTCCTCTGGAGAAATCAGAATGCCTTGCAGATGTTGCTCAAAAACTACCGGGCAAGCACATTGGCGTTCATTCTGCCGTGGTATTTTTTCCAGAACTGCGCAGAGATGTTTGTGTTCTTCTGTATCGGAAGATTTCGAATCGCATTTTCAATACCTTGAGGGATGGTACTTTAATGTTCGACTCCTGCCAAAAACACTGAAGAAACGCGCAAAAATCCAGGCAACCAGGCTGGCCAGTGATCGCGAAGTTATGCGTCGCATGTATTGGGGTTTCGGCAAGATCCGACACCTCTGCAACCCTGAAGGACTTAGGAGAATTTTCGGATAAAGGCCTGGTAGGTATTTTCAAAACTGAATTCCTTGCTCCAATTCCAAGCGGCAGTACGAAGACGCTCATAACGTTCATCATTCTGCAGCAATGAGACGATTTCAGCAGCCATCGCTTCCGGCGTGTTTTGTTTTGTCAGTACACCTGTTACCCCATCACGGACACTGTCACGAAGACCTGGCACGTTATAGGCAATAGCCGGAGTCCCCTGCGAGTTTGCTTCCGTTACAATCAGTCCCCACCCTTCCTTTCGTGAAGCGACACAAATAACATTCGCAGCAATGTATAAATCTCGTTTCGTGTCCTGCGAAACTTTTCCGAGGTATTCAATTGAAGACGCAAATTTTGAATTCTTAATTTTATTCAAGCAGCGCGCACCATACCCTGTTCCGCCATCGTCCATTGGTCCGGCCATTTTCAGCATTAATCCCGGGATTTTTTCTTTGGCAATTTCAAATGCCTCTATAACGTCGAGTGGACGCTTGAGCGACCGGAATGCACTGACAAAAATCATCAGCGGCTGTGCCTTATTTTTCGCCTGTAGTTCAGGAATGGCCTTCCAATTAATTCCTTCCGGCAAAATAGTGACTCGATCTTTGTAAAAACCGTACTCAATCAATTCCTTTTTGGTACTTTCAGAAACGGTCAGCGTCTGCATGTGTGATAGACTGAAAAGCATAAAGGGTTCAAGTAAAAAGCCAATTACGTTTATCGGAAATCCGATCTGTCGCAGCCAGCCAGGACCGGTAATATGGTGTACTAATAATGTGACTGGCTCATTCACATAGAATGTGGCAAAGAATGGCATGGCATTCCATTCGTCTATAACTTGATCCGCCCAGCCACGCAGATGCTGACGGTAGTATTTCCATGCGTAGTAGTAAACTGTGTTACGTGTTCCAACGCGAATGACTTTATACCCTTCCGGGCGAAGTTCCTCAGGAAGACAGCCGTCATATCCGCCGACAATAAATGTAACCTCATGTCCGTCACGGACAAGACGCGACGCAATTTCATGCGCACAAACTTCTGCTCCGCCGGCAAGCGGATGCGTTTTGTCTTTCCATGTAAACCAAAGGAACTTCATTAGAAATTAGTTTTCTTGCGAACAATAAAGAGCGGGCGTCGGAGCGATTCATTTTGGATATTGGCGATATACAGAGCGACAAAACCGAGACAGCACAATACAATGCCGATTTGAAAAACTACAAATATTGAAAGCATATCAACGCCAGACAGCGCTCGGCCCCATGCAGTTTCCCACACATATTTTGAGAGGAAGGCGAAACAACCAAGCAAGAAAGAAAAGCAGGTAATCGTCACACCAAGATAACCGACAAGTTTGAGCGGGAAAATACTGTGCGTAATAAATGATGTCATGGCGAGATGAGCCAGCTTAAAAAATGAGTATACCGGTTTACCTTCGCGCAAAGCTGAATCATAGTAGACATGGGTCGTCTCGTAGCCAAGCCAGTCGATCAAGCCGCGAGTCATTCGATTTCGCTCCTGAAGCTGCTTGAATGATTCAACCACTTCCCGATCGATCAGTCGAAAATCAGTTGAGTATGGCATCATCGCTGTCTCGCTCATAAATGACATAAGTTTATAGAAAAGATATGAGCCTGCTCGCTTGAAGAATTTTTCGCCTTCATGCGTTTTGCGGACACCCACCACAACCATTGCACCCTTTTCCCAATGTTCAATGAAATCCTTGATTAATTCCGGTGGCTGCTGCATGTCCATGTCGATAGTAACCACGGCATCGCCTGTGGCATGCACGATACCTGCAGTAAGGGCAATTTCCTTACCGAAATTTCGGGTAAATTGAAGCAACTTAATCCGATTATTATTCTGGCCGAGTGCAGTAACCTTTTCACCTGTTCTGTCTTTACTACCATCGTCAACGACGACAATTTCATAGTCGTAACGCCCGTCAATATCCTTGAGCACGGAAAGAACCCGCGCCACAGACGACTCTACGATTGCCTCTTCATTAAACGCCGGCATAACCACCGAGATTTTTTTCATATCACGATTGTATAGGTTTTTGGCTATTTGTAAATCCTAATCTAACGTGATGCAAACTGAGCACGCAAAAGCCGATTGGCCAAAAGGAGTAACCAGCCAATACCGTAACTATACATAAGCACATATGCGAGCGCCTGAATACTGCCACCAAAGAACGCCATGCTGATGGCAAAAAGAACCGTGCTAGCAACGAGGATACCCACAAATCGCGGAACCTTGCTCGCGTATGCAATTGTTGCCTCAAGTGTCATAAAACTGAGCAGTAGGGCTATAACGCCAGATTGCCAGAGTATTGATTCAATGCCTGTTCCCATAGGAGCATGAAATACCGTGTGAAGCATAAACATTGGAAAAATTTTGAAAAGCGCTATGCCTCCAGCGCCAATACTGCTAAGAATTCCGTATCCGATGGCGATGACTGGCGTTTCCGATTCCTTGCTGCCAGCAATATATGGCAGAACAACATTCATAAGCGCCACATTGCTGTACAAAA
The DNA here is from genome assembly GCA_964535545.1 of uncultured Candidatus Saccharibacteria bacterium. Taxonomy (GTDB): domain Bacteria; phylum Patescibacteriota; class Minisyncoccia; order Phycocordibacterales; family UBA9973; genus DALYCO01. The sequence goes on from CAZHUT010000014.1 coordinate 10,252, forward strand.
TCATCTTGCCAATAATCAAGAATACGCTCATTAGACCAAGCGTCTCGTCATGCACTGAAATCTGGGCAAGTAAAATATCTCCGTTAAATAGCACTGACAGTGAAGCAGAATATAGAAATGTATATATAATGTCACGAAAAAATACTGGAGTAAAAATATTTCCCATCTTTGCAGGTTCGTGCCGACTACTTTGTGGAAAAGTTGTGATTGTCTTGCGTTCAAAAAAATAAAAAATACTTAGTTGTGAAATAAAAAATCCGATAAGAGCCAAGCCGGGATTTTTAGTGAGCACTGCCAGGATGACACACAAGCCAATCTTGACCAATGCCGAACCGATATTTACCGTATTGAAATGGAAAAATGACTTGAGTCCCTGTACGATGCCTGAAAAAATACCCCCGAGTGTTGCTACAACTGCAGTACAGAGAATAATAAAAAACGGCACGAGTCCATCAACTGCAATAAAATGTGTGACACATAGCATCAAGATCAAGATACATACTGCCAATAGTCCAAAAACTCGGGGCTTATTATGCCTGTACAACGAAAGAATACGGTTAAAGTCACTTCCCACATCTTGTGACTGGGCAACGGCCGCCATACGCACGGCATATGGTGACAGAGCCCCGCCAAGGACACTGAGCATGACAACTAGGTTCATGTATACCTGAAATTCACCAAAGTCACTGACTGAAAAGGCGTGAGCCATGACAACAGTAAAAACATAGTTAAGCATGCCAAGAAAAACTCCGCCACCAATCATAATGGTTGAGTCTCTAAAAAACGAATTGGTTTGTATGATGCCGATTAAGCGGTTCATATTATTTGAAAATTGAAAGGAAAGATTGCCACCAGGATTTCTTTTCGGGCTGAACCGTCAGACTTGAAGCCGCGACAGTGCGCGTATCATCCGTAATCACAACAAGTCCCTCGCCTTCCTTTGCTGCGCGGTATTTATTTCTAATGGCTTCTTCTACTCCTGCCTGGGTGTCGAGCTTTGCAATCGACTCTTTCGTACGCGCTTCGTTCTCCCGAAGCATTTCAAGTTCATGTTCAGCAATCTTAGCGTTACGGTATGCCTCTTGTCGCTTCTCAAAAACTGATACAACCGAAAAAATAAGGAAGATGGTAATGACAGCCAAAACACCGACAGTAATCTTACTGTACAAAAAGTGCTTAAATTTTTTCCTCTTTTCAAAATTGGCCATATTGTGTATAGTTCGTGGAGTCTCACAGGTCTTATGTGGACACTACCAGTCTAATCATCATACGTAAAAACGTATCCATACGCAATTATGCTATTTGATCGCAAACACAAGAAAAAAATCCAGATCGTCTGGGGCATTGTCGTTATTCTCGTCATCGTTTCAATGATCGCCCTCTACCTTCCAAGTTTATTCCGATAAACTTGGCCTCCGAAAAACACCTTTTGCAAAGCCTGCGGAACTCGGCTCCTAAAACGGAGCCTCAGACAGTCCTCGGCATTGCAAAAGGTGTTTTTTCTTCGGCTTTTGTAACTACTCTTCCCCGTTTCGCATCATCTTCAGGAAGACATCATGCGGGATGGACATTTTTGCGTTTTCTTTCATCTTCTTCTTTCCGCGCTTCTGCTTTTCGAGAAGCTTTTTCTTTCGGGAAATATCGCCACCGCCCACAACTTTTGAGCCGTGCATCAAGACATCTTTTCGGTAGGCTTTGATAGTTCGCGACGCAATAATTCGTCCGAGCGTCACTGCCTGCACCTTCATTTCAAACTGCTGTCGTGGGAAAATGGCGTGCAATTTTTCTACTGCTTGTTCTGCTTCGGTTTCGGCTCGCTTGCGGGAGATCACTCGAGTGAAGGCCGGAACAACTTCATTGGCAATGACAATATCCATGCGAGTCACATCTGCATCGCGAATTTCACCGATTTCGTATGAGATCGAAGCGTATCCTGAAGTAGCGCTTTTAAGTTCATCAAAGAAATTGCGCATCATTTCACGAAGCGGCATTTTGAGATTGAGGGCCGAGCGGTTATCGCCCCAGTTTTCCGTATCGCCAATTTCCGCTTCGTGATCGAACAAAAGCGGCATGAGATTGGTCAGGTAACTTGTCGGAACAATAATCTTTACGTTCACCCACGGTTCGCGGACATTGATGATCATGCCATCATCTGGGAACATGTGAGGTGAATAGACAATATCTTGTTTCCCTCCCTTGAGTTCTACATAGTATGTAATCGACGGAGTTGTAATCACGAGATCAAGATCAAATTCTCGCTTCAGTCGTTCAGTGATGATTTCCAAGTGAAGCATTCCCAAGAAGCCGCAGCGGAATCCGCGGCCAAGCGCGCCTGATGATTCTTCTTCAAATGAAAAAGCTGAGTCGGAAAGTTTCAAGCGTCCGAGGGCTAGCTTGAGATTTGGAAAATCGTCCTGGCTTTCTGGATAGACTGAAGCCCAGACAACCGGTCGCGGCTGCATGTAACCTGCAAGTTCAGGTAGTGGATTTTTAGTAGAAGTAATTGTGTCACCGACAGAAGCAATACCTGGCTTCTTGATGCCAGTCACAATATAGCCGATTTCTCCGACTGAGAGTTTATCCTGCGGTGATTCATGCGGAGCAAAGATACCAACTTCAAGTGCCTGGAAATATTCTCCGGCAACGGCGAACTTCAATTGATCGTGGCGGCGGACGGCTCCATCAAAAAGTCGAGTGTAGACGATAACGCCTCGATGATCATCGTATTTAAAATCGAAAATAAGCGAGCGGAGCGAATCTCCATGTTGAGCAGGAGCTGGCGCCGGAATGCGCTTAATCACTTCCTTCAAAAGCTCTTCCACTCCCTGCCCAGTCTTACCTGAAACTTCGAGAATTGTGTCGGGGTCAATATTCAAAAGCGTCGCAATTTCGAGTTTCGTTTCGTCGATGCGTGCAAGCGGTGAATCGACTTTTGAAATTGCAGGAATGATAACGAGGCCGGCTTCGCGGGCCATGCCGAGTGTTGTCAGTGTCTGTGCCTGTACGCCTTGTGTTGAGTCAACTAAAAGGATTGATCCTTCAACGGCTTTGAGCGCGCGGGAAACTTCGTATGAGAAATCGATGTGTCCGGGTGTATCGATAAGATTCAAAACGTACTTCTGGCCGCCATCAACAAACTGCATACGCACCGGCTGCATCTTGATGGTGATGCCGCGCTCGCGTTCGAGTTCCATATTGTCGAGTACCTGATTCATCATCTTGCGCTTTTCAATAGTACCCGTCAGTTCAAGCATCCGGTCCGCGAGGGTGGATTTGCCGTGGTCGATATGGGCGATGATTGAGAAATTGCGGATGTGCTTAACGTCCATGCGCCTTACTATAGCAAAAAACGTTGAAAAAGCTAGGTAAAAAAATAACCGAGGGCGCTTGCGTCCCCCGGATGTAACAATGAAAAACAAATATTTTACTTTGCAGCAAACCCTTTGAATGGATGGTGTTCGTGACGGTCAAGGTGGCGCACATGGAAATCAAGTTCCAAATGCGTCCTCTTTTCCCATTCGTACTCCATATATGCAGCCAATAGGCGGTTGTTGTGAAGCAGGTACCCCAGAAGGAAACGCACTTCTTTTTCACCCTGCGGGAGAATGAGCATCCAGCGTCCTGCGGCTACGGTTGCCAGATACTGGATATTAGCTCGGATCTCAGCTGGTGTTGATACATGGCTAATGTGAAGGCTGCTGATTACATTAGTATCGAAGTTCGAAGCTTTACTTGGGTTATTTCTGTCATGTTCTGTTTCGAACAGAAAATATTCCTGTGGCCCGTCGCAGAACGTTTCTCCGAGCGAATTCAAGATAAGATCCTGGAAGCGCGCGTCAATATTTCTATGTTCAGGTTGTACTTCTTTAAACAGTCCGCTCATGTCAGTCTGGCCGGACATTTTTGGCCGTATGTAACTTGAGTTGATGATTTTTGGTACGGTCGGACAATTGTTGTAGTCTCCGCCTTCATGTTCCTGTAATAAATTTTTTGCTGCCATTTCTAATTGCTATTGAGTTAATTAATGCAAAATCCATGACGAGGTCCCGGACTTGGCATTAATTAACACGTATAAGAGAATGATTAGTCTTTATATAATCACGTGTTATTTACGTTGTCAAATCATGTACCCAAATAAAAAACGGGAAAGCATGATGCTTTCCCGTTTTTATTCGATAAATCCCCCGCTCTGATGCTCCCACAGATCGGCATACACGCCTTTCTTGCGCAGCAACTTCTTATGGTTTCCTTCTTCGAGGATGGTGCCGTTTCCAAGCACAATGATTCGGTCCATTTTCTGAATCGTGCTCAAACGGTGAGCAATGACAATTGTTGTCTTCCCTTTCATGAGTTCATCAAACGCATCCTGGATATATGATTCACTGACACTATCGAGCGAACTGGTCGCTTCATCGAGAACCAGAATCGGCGCATTCTTGAGCATGGCACGGGCAATGGCAACACGCTGACGTTCACCACCTGAGAGTTTGATGCCACGCTCGCCCACCAAAGTATCATAACCCTTCGGAAGGGAGATAATGAATTCATGGGCGTGTGCTTTCTTGGCTGCTTCAATAATCTCTTCATCTGTCGCGTCAGGCTTGCCATAGGCAATGTTCTCTTTAATTGAACGATGGAAGAGAATCGACTCTTGCGGCACATACGAAATGATGTTTCTGAGATCATCCTGAAGAACATTTCTGATATCCTGACCGTCAACAGTAATACTTCCGGATGTCACGTCGGAAAAACGAAGCAGCAATTTTGTGATTGTAGATTTTCCCGCGCCCGAATGACCGACCAGACCGATGCGTTCGCCCGGTTTGATTTCCAGATTGAAGTTGCTGAAAACATTGCTATTGCCATGATAGTTGAACGAGACGTCATTGAATTGAAGGTGGCCATTACCCATGCGCAATAGTTCAGGATGTTTCGGATCAAGGATATCAGGAACAGTGTCGAAGATATCAATGATTTCTTGCATCTCTGAAAAAGCCTTCATACTCTTTGTCAGTGAGCGGCCCAAGTTCCAGAGCTGATCGAAGATGTTATCCATATAGAGCTGGATCAATACGATCATACCAACACTAATCTTTCCTTTAGACCAGTAGTAGACAGAAATGTACGTCACAGCACTGAACAGGAAGACCATCATTGTTCCCTGAAAAACATTTTGCACATTGGCGAAATTCCACGCCTTATTGCGTCGGTATTTTTCTTCACTCGTCACATGTTTAAATTCTGCGATCTCTCGATGCTTGCCGGCAAAAAGCTTGATGTTCATGATATTCACAAAAGCATCGGCAAAACTTCCCGTTACTTTCGAATCCGCTTCGGCTTCTGCCAAATCAAGCTTCACTTTCCTGCGGATAAACAGAACAGTGATGAAGATATACACAATTATCCAACTGAACAGGAAAACGGCAATCGGCCATGAAGTCCAGATAAGCACGAGAAAAACGCCGACCAGGTTTACCAGGGCAAACCAAATGTTGTAACTCAAGATATCATGCGCCGATTCGAACGAACGACTGAAACGCTTTGCTTTCGCCACCAGACTCCCGGTGAAATTATTAGAAAAGAAGTGATATGAATGATCGATGAGCTTAATGAAAGAATAGTTATGCAAAGACTCAATCATGTCGCTCTGAAAACGAGTAATGGCATAATCGCCCAGACGGTAAAAGAAATTGAACACAAAGCGAACACCAATGGAGATAATTACAAGCGTAAAAATCCACTGCAACGAAATTCCTCCGAGCGCATAATTGCTGATGGAATCAATAATCTCCTTATAGATATATGGATTGACGATGCTCGAAAGAACCACACCAAGACCGTAACCAATGAATACGAGGGCGAATGACCACTTGAATTTCTTGATTTGCGGAAAGAGATACTTCCAAATTCGTTTCAGGGAAAACATCCTTACATGGTAACAGGTCTATTGGAAAATTCCAGTGGATTATTCCTGTCCCGGAATAATGACCTCTGCTTTCCAGAAGCGAGAGTGTACGGCGCGATAAAAGATAGCCAGTTCTTCACTGCCAAAAAGATACAAAATACCAACAGCGCAACAAATGCCGAACAAGCCCGCAAGAGCGACTTGCAGAGCGACTCCGAGCAATGTGTCGCCGGAAATAATTGGAGAGATTGCCACAAGTGCAGTATATGATGTGATACCAAGAACAATCGCGCCAGCACATGATGTCCAAATTGTCTTGAGTAATGTACGGAGAATATGTCCGGAAAAATCAATATGGAAGAACACCCAGAAAAGGAAGAGACTAACAAACTGTCCGACTGAATATGCAATGCCGAGACCGATGACGGTGACATTTGGAACGCCAATCAAACGGAGTGCTGACCGGGCAATTACCGCGGTTTCAGTGGAACCGGTAGTGTGCGTCAAAACATAGGCAAGGACGCACGTCACAATCCCGCCAATGAGTGTAAGCATGAAGGGCTTGGCTGTTTTATCAGACGCATAGTAAGCGCGAATAAAAACGAGTGAGAGACTTTGCGCAACAATACCGACAGCCAAGACTGCAAAGAGCGCCGCGGTGATGCGCGTGTCATTCCATGAGAGCGCATGCGTTCCATACACGATACGCACAATATGGGCACGCAGAACGATGAAGAATGCCGTGATTGGCAGCGACCAGAAAATAATCTGCTGCGAAGCCGATCGGATGAGTTCCAAAAATTCGTCTTTCTTCCCTGCTGCATATTTTTCAACCAGACTTGGAAATGCTGCAATCGCATACGAAACGCTGATCATTTGAATCGGCACACTTTGCAGATTCATTGCAAAAGTGAGAATTGAAATGCTGCCAGTCGAAAGATTTGAAGCGATTGCGGTAAGAATGAGCGTAATGATAGTGCTCATTGCCAACGTCAGAGTTCGAGGCAAAGCAATTTCGATAATTTCTAAAAGTTCTTTGCCGGAAATTGCGAATGTGATGCGTGGCCAGAAATTGAGTTGGGCTACGACTGGAAGCTGGATGCCCAGATGAAGTACGGCACCGAGTACGACACCGTATGCCAAACCATAAATGCCGAAGATCGGATATAGAACGAATACGCCGAAGACAATACCGAGGTTGTACATTACAGGAGCAAGGGCATAGACAAAAAATTTCTTATGAAGCTGAACGACACTGCCAAGTAGATTTTGAATACCAAGAAGGATTGGCGACAGGAGCATGATACGGCTCATGGTGATGAGCATATGCTTCCCTTCAGCCGGAAATCCTGGGGCAATGATATCAGCAATCCATGGCATGATGATTGCCAATATGCCACACACAACCAACATGGTCATGAGAAATGCAGTAAAAATGCGATCCATGAACGCGCGCGCATCTTCATGACTTCCCTTCTGAGTTTTCTCAACGAGAAACGGAATGATTGCAGTCACTGCTACCAGTGATGCCAGCACAGTGAATACAAGATCCGGCACACGAAATGCCGCGTAATACACATCGAGCGAGAGCGACGGCCCGAGGTGCGAAACCAAAGCTCGGTCTCTGACGAGACCGAGCAATTGTGATGCAAGCGAGAAGATTCCGAGCAACAACGCAGCTTGGTGAATGCTACCGTACTGCTTGCGTATCAGTTGGAAAAGCCGGCTTACCATACGCTATTTTGCCTTCGGCTTCGTAGTTGTTGGTTTGGTAGTGGTCTTTGCTTCATCTCCGGTAGTTGTAGAGTCAGATTTTTCCGGAATTGGAGTAACACCAGAGTTCATGCCATCAAGCGGAGCCTTGCCTGCATTCAAGTTCTCAACAATTTTTGTAATCGTCTGATTGTCAGGAAGTGCTTTCTGTAATCCGGCAAAGACCTGCTTTGCTTCATCAACACGGCCAACTTTTGAGTATGAAAGACCGAGCATGTAGTGCGTGTTCAAGACAGTTGGGTCAAGCGTAATAGAACGTTCAAAGGCAGAAACAGCGCCAGTGAAATCGCCACTGTCATATTTGAAGACGCCAAGCTCCAAGAAAACAGACGCATTGCGAGGATCTGCAAGAGCTACTTGTTCGAGCTGCTTGATTGCAGTTGTACTATCGCCATCGGCTGCTTCAAGTTCCGCCAAGAGGAAGATGCCGGCAATAAAGTTTGGTTTCTTTTCAAGAGCTGCCTGTATGATTGTTTTCGCTCCATCATGATTCTTGTTATCAATTTCAAGCTTAGCCTGTAACAGGTCAATATCAGGATTGTGCGGAGCAGCTTTTGCAGCCTGTGCAAATGCGGCTTTTGCGTTGTCATATGCACCAGCAATCTGAAGCGGCAAAACTTTCTGATACAACAAGCCAAGATTAGTCCAGTTGGAAGGATTGGTGCTGTCGTACGAGATAGCCTGACGGGCACTTGCCTCGCCGGCAGTAAAGTAATTCTGGAATTCAGATTTGATGATATCCTTGGAGAGGGATGCGTTGTTCAACAACTTGCCGAGCTCGCTCAGCGAAAGCGCGGAATGTGCTCGGTAATACACATCAGCTGGATACAGTGCGATCGCTTTGACCATGAGGTCATCAGCAGTAGAAAGATCTCCTTTAGCAGCTAGAGCCTGAGCTCGAGTATACATGGCCATCGAAACAAATTTTTCTCCGCCTGTGAAGAGCGTATAAAGTGAGCCGAGTAACAGAATAACGAGCAATGCAATAGCAAAGAAGCTATGTCGTGGGTCCTTGAGGAAGTATGTCTGTCGAGCAGGAATGCGACCGCTTGAACTCAAGATGCCTATAAAGATACCTGAAGCAGCAAATGCAAATGTCAGGCCCACGATTCCCGGATTGTATACCACGGCCATAATCCATCCATATACAGCAACCGTAAATGCAGAAACCAAATACATATGTGTTCTTCGTTCAGGACCAGGACGCAGTACATGAAAGACGCCAGCGATCAGAAATAGAACGAGGAAAATAATCAAACACAGTGTGCCAACCAAACCAGTCGTAGTAAACAGTGTCGGAATAAAGCCCGAACCTGAGTTGAATTCTGTGCTCCAGAAATTGGTGTAGATAATTGATTTTGGCTGATTGAGATACCATGCGTTGGCAAAACGATCAGGACCGGCGCCGAGAATCGGATGCTGCTTGAATGTCTGCCAGAACACATGTGTCGTTGAACTGACAGAAGGACGGATTTCAGTCTGTGCCAAGCCAAGTTTCTGTCCGACAAAATTTGCAATAAGCGGATTGGCCAAGAAGAAAAAGAGTGACAAGATCAGAACGGCAAACGGAACTGCTGGGAATGTATAATATTCTTCTTCCTCATTTGTGCGAAGGACCATGATTGAGTACACAAAAATCAAAAGTGCGACAAAGCCAACGATGGCCCACGCCAGGGTAAAATTAATGAGTACCAAAAAGAGTATAGAAACTACTCCCAATATACCGCCAAACATTTTTGCTCGGCGTGACAACGCCATGAACTGAAATGCGAGCATGACTGTGACAATTACGAGACCATACCAGATTGCGAGATCATTCCACTTGCCTACTGTATTTGAAAACGCAGTATAGAATGTGCCGAGATTCAAATAACGCGCACCGGCAACCAGATAGATGACTTGAAAGAAAGAAAGCGCGGCAGTGGCAATCCAGGCAATTTTGATGACTGTGATTATTTTTCGTTCAGAATTCAAATAGAGTGCAGAACCAGCGAAGATCAGGGCGAGTATGGTCATACCAACAACGGTACCGCTGTTTGCAAACAAACCGGAGAGAGAAACTTTCCAAGCGGGTGAAAAGAATGCCGAAAGCAAGAACGCAACTGGCAGCAAGAGCCCAAATGCAATGATCGGAGTTTTTGGGACACTGATGCTTCCCTGCACCATTCGAGCAATGATCCAGCACACAAGTGCAACAATGACGCCAAGAGCAATGAAATACGTTTTGCCGATTTCAACACCGAAACCCAAGAACGGCACGAAGAAAATCGGTGAAAGTCCGAGGACAACAATAAGGATGTTCGACGCGAGACGGTCAAAAAACGCTGCTTTTGATGATTCTTGCATAAATGCTAAAAGGCTTGGATTAGATAATAACCCTCTTAGTATACTCCAAAAGAATACTGAAGACTACACTACTATATTCACAAGTCGGCCTGGAACGTAGATGACGCGCTTGATCTCTTTATTCTCGATCCATGG
>CAZHUT010000014.1:20510-22384 GCA_964535545.1 uncultured Candidatus Saccharibacteria bacterium
GTTCGCTTCATGTACGGTTCGGCCGTAGGAACAAGTTTGAGGTCGTACAAGAATTTATGCCAGAAACGAGAATACAGCAGATGCAGCGTCGTGTGCTCCATGCCGCCGTTATACCAATCAACGCCATGCTTCATCCAATAGTTCAGCGCTTTCTTTGACGCAAATTCTTTTTTGTTTTTTGGATCAGTATAGCGAAGGAAGTACCACGAAGAACCCGCCCAGTTCGGCATCGTATCAGTTTCGCGTTCTGCTTTGCCTTTGCATTTTGGGCATTTTGTTTTTACCCATGAAGTGATTTCCGCCAGCGGAGATTCACCATTATCAGTCGGTTCATATTTCTTCACTTTTGGAAGCGTAATCGGCAATTCTTTTTCAGGAACAGGAACCCAGCCGCAAGATGCGCATTTAACCATCGGAATCGGCTCGCCCCAGTAACGCTGGCGAGAAAAAACCCAGTCACGAAGCTTGTATTTTGTGACGAGTTTGCCGCCCACTGCTTCGGTGATTTTCTTTCGTGCTTCAGCTGAATCAAGATCGGTAAATTCACCGGAATCAACCAAAATTCCATCATCAGTAAAAATATAGTCGGGATTATTGATCAGCGTAACAGAGCGAGCGCCCTCGATGACAGTAAAGTAATCTTTCAATTCATTGGCTTTTTTCCAGACAACATTGTGAATCGCCAATTCTTTTTCATCAATTGGATCGCGCTCTTCATCAATAAGATCAAAGAACATGAACTTGAAATGCGCACGGCGATTCTGCTTTTTCACTCGATGATAAAAGAAACTCTGCAGCGTTACCTTTGGATCGCGAACAAATTTCACATTTTTATAGCCTGTTTCTTCATGAATTTCTCGAAGTGCTGCTTCAACAAGATCTTCCCCTTGTTCAACACCGCCAGTAACCAATCCATGCATTACATGCGTTTTCCAGTCGGTTGTAAGGTATGTATTATCTTTTGGGTTGCGGATGATTGCCGCTATTGCAGTGCGAGTAACAAATGGCTCGTTTGGTTTAATGGTATCTTCACCGCCGCGATCCTCCCAGAATTTTTCATCAACAACGATTTTGGTCGGCAAATTGTATTTCTTTGCAAAAGCATGATCGCGCTCGTCATGTGCGGGCACGGCCATAACCGCTCCTGTTCCGTATGAGGCGAGTACGTAGTCGGCAATCCATACCGGAACAAATTCTCCAGTTGCTGGATGCTTCGCTACAATTCCTTCAAGCGCAACGCCTGTCTTTTCTTTTTCTTCGGCAGTGCGTTCGATATCAGTTTTGTTTTTTACTGATTTGATGTACGCCTCAACAGCTGCGCGGTTTTTTACCTGCGACAAAAGCTGCTTTACGAGCGCGTGTTCAGGCGCAAGCACAACATACGTCACACCAAACAAGGTGTCAGCGCGAGTTGTAAATACTTCAATCGGATGTGTTCCCGTCATCCATGGAGCAACTTCATTCTTGAGGCATTCCATGAATACAGAGTATCGTTCTTCAACAGTCTGATTCCCCTTACATACGCCAGTTATAGCGTCAGACAACAAACATTCCGTCGGATACCCATCCCAGAATTTTCCTTTGATTCTTTTTTGATGAAAAATATATTCGCGTTGTGTAGAAGATGTTTCTTTTGTGCCATGCTCATCAGTATATGCAAGCGCAAAAATAAAGTGCGCTTTTGAATCACCGACTTTCTTCAACCACTTCTGGAAAAATGCGATTACTTCTTCATCAGTCGCGCGGTCGCTCTTTGGATTGGCCTCCTTGCGCATGTGGGTAATAATGCCACCATCCTTCGGCCACTTTTCAACCCAAAAAACGTTATCAGTAGAAAGTGTCGGGATACCGGTCTTCTTGAAATAGAATTCCGC
>CAZHUT010000015.1:0-21745 GCA_964535545.1 uncultured Candidatus Saccharibacteria bacterium
TACAAATTTATTTTTCTACCTATTTATGTTATTTTACACACTGTTCTTATGCCCTCCAAAATACTCTTTAAAATACACACATATTCTCCCTTAGCTCAGCTGGTAGATCAGTTGCCTCTTAAGCAAATGTTTGTATTTTCAAGCGTCTTTTGGAGGGCCTAAAAACAGTCTGTAAAATAACATATATAGTCAGAAAAATCAATTTGTATTCCCTCTCTGAAGGTCTATACTGTACAGTATATGGAAAAGAAAAATATCATCATCACAGTTATTGTGGTCGCATTAGTCATTGTCGGTTTCGTCTTTGCTTACAAGGCATCGAACAAACCGAGTCAGTATCAGCCGTTCGCGCAGGGCATGAAAGATGCCGGCTTAAAATTCTACGGTGCGTTTTGGTGTCCTCATTGCCAGGCCCAAGAAAAAGCATTGGGCATGTCACGTCAGAGTCTGGAACGAATGGGATTGTACCTTGAATGCTCTCAGCCAAGCGGTCAGGGGCAGTTGCAGTTATGTGTTGACCAGAAAATTGAAAGTTACCCAACATGGGAATATCCAAAAGAATTTTCATACACAACCGAAGCGACCCCAACGGTTTGTGAAGTTCAGCCTGGCCCAGCAGGACAGTCACCTTTGTGCGAAGTTGGTACCGGCTACGGTTCAAACTTCTTGAAGAGCTGGATCTTCCCTGGCAAAGAAGTGATTGCACTTCATAGCGCAACTGATCCAAAGCATGAAGGAAACACATGGACATTCGCGGCAGGCACACGTTCAACCGGAGAAATGCCACTTGAACTCTTGTCTGAATTTTCTGGCGTTCCACTTCCTCAAGATCACTCAACTGAGACTACGGCTTTAGAACCTGAAAACAACGAGAACTAACATGTCTGCGTTTACTGAAACAATCAACTTTCTTGCCGCACTTGGCACGCTCACTATGGGAGCATGTGCGATTGTACTTATCGTCGCGCATGCTATTCACCGCAAGAAACCCCATCATATTCTCGACAAGGTGACCCGCTGGCTCTTATGGCTTGGTCTTGGCGTCGCCCTTTCCGCAATTATTGGTAGCTTGATCTACTCAAGTGTCATCGGCTATCCACCATGCGTCCTCTGTTGGTGGCAGCGCGTGCTAATTTATCCGCAAGTTGTCCTATACGCGCTTGCTCTATTCTCGGATGACCGCAAAATTTTCCGTTATACTCTCGCCCTTTCGCTCATTGGATTGGCCTTCTCGATCTATCACAACTACCTAGACTTTGGCGGAGCAGCGCTCATTACCTGCGACGCTTCAGTCTCATGCACGGCAAGATATGTTGATCAATTCGGCTTTGTCACCATTCCACTCATGTCATTCCTCTCTCTTTTGAGCCTTACGGCTATTGGCTGGATTGGTCTAGAGCGAAATAAATAAAAGTTTTCCACAACAAAGACTGGCGCAGTCAAATATGGAGCGCTATAATGATTGCAAGTTTGACATATAGGGCGCTTGTGAACGTATCCCACTTTGGGAAATAAATTGTCACTAAACCCCTTATACATAGAAGCACAATTATTATATTGCTTCTGTCGCTGTTCTTTCCACAATAGAATTCTCTCAGTGCATCAGTTCTTTATTTAGTGCGCAGTGCGAAAAAGGCAAGAGCCTCGAACGTGTAACCAGACCGATTGGTTCCACATTCGAGGCTCTTTTTTGTTTGCCGATAGGCAAACACCGCGACCGGCGTGGTACATTAAAACTCCCATACCAGGGTCGTGCAGCCACAAAGTGTTGGAAAGAATGAAGTGAGCACCTGGAATAGTTTCTTCGGAGAGCGCTGGCGGTGTACTTTTCTCACTCCGCGTTGCTCCGCGAGAAAGAGCACACCTTCGCGCCCGAAGCAGCTTGTGCCCCATTGGTGCAAAGACTTAAGCAGCTATGCCTGTAAAATATTTTAAATGCTCTTCAAAAGAAATCGCTCCAATTCTTCTTCCAGATCAAATAATCCATTGTGTGCTTCATGAACAATCCGAACGAGTTCACGTGATGTCTGCACGAGTTCGGCTTCACTCCATTTTGAAAAATATTTCTTACTCATCATGTTTTTGATTGACCAGAACAGGATGCCGGTGATAGCCTCAGGCGCCTCTTCGTTTTGGATTGCTTCGCGATACAAGAGCCATGTTCCCTTTTTATCGCGTGCCGAGAACGCATTGGTTATTGAAAAAATATTGAAAGCTGCCTTCTTTGCCTCTTTCGGTTCATCGCAGAGAAAAAGTTCTGCACCAGCTTTCTCGAAATTTTTGACGATGTCTTTGGGTAGTTCTCGCTCAATAACAAAAATGATATTTTCTGACTGGGCTAACTGCTCAGCAAAATTCAGCAGCATCTCGCCAAACGATTCATTGAGGAATGGGTATTCAAATGAAACACATAGTTTCTCATCAAAAAGCGACGAACCTCCTGCTAACTGTTCGAGTTCTGCAACAGAAGATTCATTGGCAGATTTTGAAACCAGCTGTTCTGATTTGAGATGAAGTTTTTCAAGCAAGCGATCTTTCGCCTCATGTCGCTTGGTCGCGTTCGTCCCGTAAATGAGGTATAGCATACTAGAAGCGCACTTGTCGTTTGTACTCCCGGTATTCATCGCCATACTTTTCTGCGAGCAATGATTCTTCCTTTCGGAGGAATACGGTGCGAGTCAAAATATATGCAATGACAGTTGTAGCGACAATTGAAATTGAATTAAATAAAAAGCCGAGACCAATGACCATCAGGAACAATCCAAGATGAGTTGGTGATCGGGTGATGGTGTATGGACCACAGAAGAAATCATGCGTATGTGTTTTTGGTGCATCTGCAGTGATCTGCTTTACGGCAAGATTGTGTGAAGTATTCTGTGCCCATAGAATCAATGCCGGCCCGAGAAAAAGCAAAACAAATCCGACTGGAATCAAAAAAGGCGCATTGAAATGCAACGCCCATTTCGTATCAATCAAAAGACCCGCCAGGAATGTGGCAAAGTAAACAAGATATGAGTGTCCAAGGACGATATGGACCAGGAAGCTTTTTTCGATTTTCATACTAATGTGAATAGGCCTAATAGACTATTTCTTAACTATACACCAAGGTCAGAGGGAGTACAACGCTATTTGAGTTCACCCCAATTTCCGCCCGTATGAGCTACTACCTCGATAGGAACAAGTACCCGACCGCCCAAAAAGGACTCTGGAATGGTCTCTTCCATGGCTTTTTTAATGATGGCATTGGCCTGTTCTTCATACCCCTTATCAACTTCGAAAATCAATTCGTCATGAACCTGAAGAATCAAGCGGATGTGTTTGAGCAAGTCGTCTTTCTTGAGGGCTTCTTCTGCCTGACACATGCCGATCTTTACGATATCCGCTCCTGTCCCCTGAATTGGCGCATTGATACTCATTCGTTCAGCCATAGCCTTAATGAACGGGATCTTAGATTTCAGCCCCGGAAACTGTCGGCGTCGGCCAAAGAGCGTTTCGGTAAATCCTTTTTCTTTCGCCGCTTCGATCACGCCATCGAGATAACCGCGAATCTTTGGGAACTGGATGAAGTAGTTATCATAGAACGCCTGAGCTTCGGCGCGATCTGTGCCGAGGTTTTCCTTGAGCGCAGTTACCCCCATGCCGTAGAGAATGCCAAAGTTGATCACCTTTGCTCGGCGGCGCATTTCATGTGTTACTTCTTTTTCTGTCACGCCAAAGACTTTACTTGCAACGGCTGCATGGACATCTTTACCCTGGTTGAAGATAGCGGTGAGGTACTCGTCCTGCGAAAGCAATGCGGCCAGGCGAAGTTCGATCTGAGAATAATCGAATGACATAAGTACTGCGCCTTTTGGAGCGATAAAGGCATTACGGATATTTTTGCCGAGTTCTGTCTTGATTGGAATATTCTGTAGGTTAGGATTCGTGGAAGAAAAGCGTCCAGTCACGGCTCCCATCTGATTGAACTCAGCATGCAATCGCTCATCTTCTCCAACAAGAGTCGGGATTGTATCAATATACGTGGAGAGCAATTTCTGTAGTTCGCGATGCTTGAAGATATCACCGACAATCGGATGAACATCTCGCAGTTTCTCCAATTCGCTTTCACGAGTTGAACGAGCGCCGCCTGCTGTCTTTTTCAATTTCTTGCCATCAGTCGAAACAAGTTTCATTTCATCAAACAAAACTTCTCCGAGCTGCTTTGGTGAATTGATGTTGAATTCCCTGCCGGCGTGGCGGTAGATAGATTTTTCGAGTGCTGACAACTCCTTATGATATTCATCCGAAAGTTTTTTTAGGTATGGCAGATCGATCAGTACACCAGTCTTGCTCATCTGTTCAATGATCGGCACAAGCGGCAATTCAATATTTGCATAGACATACCAAAGACCGTTGTCTTTCAAGGCTTTTTCAATCTTTTCTTCTGCCGCCTCGAGTGTTCCTGCTTTCTGGAAGTTTAAAATGTCATCAATAGTAATATTGTTCAAATCAGAATTCAAAAGCCAAAGTCCGATGGTTAGTTTTTTCAGGAGCTTTGGGTCAGCTTCTACTTCTGCGGCTGAAGTTTTTTCTACTGGTGTTCCTTTGCTCTTGGCCATCACCGGTTCTCCGGCCATGACTCGCTTCACTCGTTCGATAATGCTTCGAAATTCAAGTTCGCGGAACAACGCTTCAATTTTTGAAATCTCAAATGTTTCTCTGAATGTCTTTTCTGGCAATTTGAAATCAATCGGCGCATCGCGACGAATGGTTGCCAATGTTTTTGAAAAGAGTGCATCATCTTCCCCTTCTTGGAGGAGTTTAAAAATACGGTCAGTAATTCCGACCTCTTTAAATTTTTCAGGACTCTTTTTGAGAACCTTATACATATTCTCAAGAGTGCCAAATGTCGTGATAAGCGTTGTCGCCGTCTTTTCGCCGATTCCTGCAATGCCGATGATATTGTCAGATGGATCGCCGCGAAGGCCCTTGTAGTCAGGAAGAAGTTCCGGTTTGAAACCGAAGCGCTGAAGCACTGCTTCTTCGTCGTAAAGGATAGTATCATTCAAACCTTTCTTAAGCGTAAAGACCTGAACTTTCTTATCATTCACTAACTGAAGTGTATCCATATCGCCGGAAGCGATGATGATATCGACATTCTTATTCCCTTTTAATTCTTCAACGATCGTACCAAGCATGTCGTCGGCCTCAAACCCAGGTCTGTCATAAATGGGAATATTGAAAGCTTCGAAAATTTTTCGGGAAGAATTAAGCTGGGCAATCAAAGCATCATCAGTCTTTGCTCGGCCGGCTTTGTAGGCATCATATGCCTGGTGGCGAAATGTCGGCTCTGGAAGATCGTAACACGCCACAATATAGTCAGGTTTCAGATCAGAAATGATGCGGATAAGCATTGTTGAAAGGCCGTAGAGAGCTCCTGTAGGCTCGCCAGTTGAAGACATGAAGTCAGGCAAGGCATGGTAGGCGCGATGGATAATCGCGTGAGAATCAAGCAAAATAAGGCGTTTTTGGGATGTTTCAGCAGTCTTTTTGGAAGGCATAGGTATACTATAGCGCATAAAGACGTCTAACAAAAAGCCTCCGCGGTAAAGCGAAGGCTAAAAATAAATTAATCAATAATTCCAGTTTTAACAGATAGTAATTCCTGTTCAGATTGAACCACGAGGTTGTGTAATTGAAGCACAGGAAGTGGTTTAGTTCGTAGTAATTGGTAACACGGCTGTTGGTATGGATACTGCTTGCGCTGCAAATCAACTAAAATAATCGGTTGGTTCAGCTTCTCAAACAACAAGCCGTACAGCGCATAATCGCGGACATCAGCTCGAATTTTCTGCTCTGAAACAGAAAAGTGGGACTGGATGGTTGGATGATTTAGAATGGCAGCTGTTTTCGAAGCAATGATTCCCGGCGTATGATTTTGACAGTCTGAATGCAGTTGCGTAAAGCTGTTAAAAAAATCATGGGGGTAGCAAACTTGCACATTGGTACGATCTTCTATATATAGTTTATTTTCATGCCAGACGTCTTTGTTTTGAGAAGATGAGCATAATGGCAGCAGTACCGTATAGTTCCACTCCTTTGAAGCAAGCGACTGCATACCTTTCAGTTTTTCACACACGGAATCATACAAAAAATATTGCACGCGTTTCTGTGCTAACGCCAAGTCAAATGTATTTTCAGAAACTGCGCCGCTGGCGATGGTCACAAATTCAAGTGGCTTGCCAGAGAAACATGCTTCAGCAATTCCATGAAGTGTCCGCTGCGAGAGCGACTGAAAAGACTGGGGAGACAGTGACGCAATATCGTTAACCATTTCATGCAAGAGAGCAATCTTTGATAGAGCATGCCGTTTATGTCCCCAGTCGTCTGTAAGGGTGGCGATGAACCGAGCTAACTTCCTTTGTTTTCTTCGGGCAACTGTCTCCAAGTTTTCCTGTATGAGCGGTGAATTTTCTTTATAATCCTGTAAAAGCGAGTACACCATTGTATTCATGCTATATGGTTTTTAAATGTACAAAAATCCCGGCAATCCCGCCGGTTACAATGCTCTCGATATGAGAATGGAGATTATATATAGAGACACACAAAACCGGCACGATATGTATCGCTATCCCGCCAGCTATTTGTCTTGTTTGCTACATATTTCATCTGTACTAGTATACTAGTACTTTCTGAGGCAAAAGTCAAGCCTAGTTATGAAAACTAGGCTTTGTGACTTTTATGGCATTATTTAAGGGTTAGTTCCCTCTTCGTTTCATCCTTATGTTTAAGTGATACTAAAATATGTTTTTTCGGCAGCAATTCACCCAACTGTTCCGGCCACTCAAGGAAGATTACATTGCCTGGGTCGGTGATAAGCGCCTCCCAGCCTATGCGTGATGCTTCTTTTGGCTTCTCGAGACGATATGCGTCTATATGATGAAACTTCTTCCAATCTTTCTTGGTCAATCCATAGCTCTTTAGAATCACAAACGTCGGGCTGATGACCGGAGCCTTGATGCCCAGCAATTTTGCCACCTGTTTAGTCACCGTCGTCTTCCCTGCTCCGAGATCGCCAGACAATGCCACCAAGGTCGCACCCGCTTTGTTTCGGTGCTTGATGATATGTTTGATGATCAGCTCGGCGATTTCAGGGATTTCCTTTTCGGTAAAAATCTTTTTCATATGGGTATGATATCATACAAAAACAACCCGCATGAAAATCTCCATTCTGATTATCGCCCATAATGAAGCAGCCTCTATCGGCCAATGTCTTGCCTCTGCCTGTAACCAAACAGTTCCTGCGGACGAGATCATTCTTGTTGCTCATAACTGCACCGATGCCACAGCGAGTATTGCAAAGGACTACCCTGCCGTAACCATCGTTGAATACAACGGCCCGAGCGGAATTGTCGCCGCCCGCTTGAAGGGTTTTGAAACAGTAACCGGAGACATTGTCGTCTGTACGGATGGCGACTCTACTGTGAGTCCGGAATGGGTAAGATCCATGACTGAACCATTCAAAGATTCATCAATAGCTGGCGTTGGTAGTAATGTTCACTATGTCGGCAACCTCCTGCTGGAATTGGCATTCCTAAAATATAGACTTATTGATCAGTCAAAGGCTCTTCAAAAAAACAAGCTTGGCAGTAATTTTTTTATTGGGCCAAGTATGGCGTTCCGAAAAGCAGGATATGAAACTGTCGGTGGCCTCGAGCCGTATTTGGAACTGGAGAAGAAACTTGGCTTAGCCAAATGCGCCGATGATGTGTATCTTGCCCTTAGCTTGTCCAAACACGGCAAACTGCGCTTCATTCAGAATTCACTTGTAACAACAAAATTGAAAGAAAAAACCATTTGGGAAGGCTGGAAGCGGTTGTGTCAAAATGACGACGCGAATAAAAAATTATTTTCATATTTTGGAATCAAAAAGTAACTACCCTGCTTCGCAGGGCAAGCAAAAACACCACTCGACATTGAGTGGTGTTTTTGGGCATTCATTTGCTTGCAGATGTATTAAATAGGCTTCTGCAAGGTTGTGTTGGCTTAGTGATTGTTGTATGTCGGCACGTCCATATCTTCGTAGTGTGCGTTCATATTCTGGCGAACTCCAGATCCTCCTCCCATGTTGTTACCGTATGCCATCTGTGCAGGTCGGCCGTCACGGTAGTTTCGGCGGAGCATGATAGCGAGGTAAATGAGGAGCAAGAGGATAAGGATGAGGGCGAGCCAGCCGATCAATGTAGTTGGCCAGAAACCGTCACCGAAGAGAGCCAAACCAGCGAGTGAGTTACAGTTGTTTGTGTTACCCATACCGTACGCAATTGCAGTTTCCTGCGAATTGTTTGTTGATGGGTTAG
This sequence comes from uncultured Candidatus Saccharibacteria bacterium, assembly GCA_964535545.1. Classification (GTDB taxonomy): domain Bacteria; phylum Patescibacteriota; class Minisyncoccia; order Phycocordibacterales; family UBA9973; genus DALYCO01. Next base: position 8,340 of record CAZHUT010000015.1, read on the forward strand.
TGAAAGCAATTGTAGCTTGAGCAACGATGAGGTTGCGGTTGATAGCTGATCGCTTAACAACGCCAGTGACATTCATGGTGCCAGTCTGATCTTTGATCAATGAACCGATCGCGAGTGTGATAGTTCGGTCTGAAGCGTTCCAAATACCAGGATTTGAACTCTGGAATTCTACGTCTTCTGGCAAGAGCACCTGGAGGACTACGTTATCGAGTCGGTGGCCAGAAATGTTCTTGTAAGTTACGAGGTAACTAACGATGTTGCCGACACAAGCGTTGATCTGCTGATTGTTGTTGATGTCGAGCGCAATCAAGTTTGAGCCAGAACCAGTTCCTGATGTGACAGTGATGACTGTTGGAGGAACGTAAACTGTTGCGGCCAATGTTGAGAAGGCCTGATCGTCGCCGTAGTATGTACCACTTGAGTTAACCGCCACTGCACGGTAGTGGTAGACAGTATCTGCACTCAAACCAGTGATTGCATTCCAGAATGAGTTTGAGTTGTAGAGTGTCTGGTGAGCAGTTGAGAAACCATAGTTAGTACTTGTTCCCCACTGGAAGTAAACTTCAGTTGAGAGGTTGCCTGACTGGATCAAATTACCGTTCAAACGAGCACTTGTCTGCGCAACTGCTGTTGGAGCACCAGTGAATACCTGAGTATTCTGAGCCGGCTGGCTTGTTGAGACATTGACTGTTTGAACCTGTGACTGGCCGTTCTGACAGTACGCAGTGAGCGTAAATGTCTGGTTGCCGTAGATCGCACTTGTTTGTGCTGAACCAGAAAGTGATTGGTTGTAGTAGTTGTTGAGGCCTGAGATCATCACTGATGAAGCACCAGATGTTGTCCAGTAGAGCGTTGTTGAGTTTCCTGAAGTAACTACTGCAGGAGAAGCGTAGAATGAGTTTACGTAACACTGCTGATTGTTACCGTTAGTTGAAACAGTAACTGTCTGGCTCTGTGACTGACCATTCTGACAGTTCGCAGTGAGCGTAAATGTCTGACTGCCGTAAATTGCACCAGTCGCAATTGATCCAGATGCTGACTGATTGTAACCACCGTAGTTCAATCCAGAGATTGTTACCGAGTTAGCACCATATGTCTGCCATGTCAGTGTTGAGTTCCCGCCGTATGAAACATAGTTAGGACTTGCACTGAAGTAGCTAATGTAGCATGACTGATTTTGCTGTCCGACACTAACTGTAACTGTCTGACTTACTGGTGAACCATTGTAACCGGTTGCAGTAAGTGTGTATGACGTCGTGTTATAAAGCGTACCTGTATTCTGTGAACCAGACAAACTATTAACGTAGACAATACCGCCGTTAACGATTGCTGATGCACATCCTGAAGTACTCCAGTTAAGTGTTGAACTTCCGCCTGCATTCACATATGAAGGACTTGCAGTGAAATTATTGATAACACATGACTGCTGTGGAGGAGGAACTGTCTGTCCAACCTTGTAAGTTACGACAACGACACCCTGATGACAGAATGTATCAGTTGAAGGACATGAGCTTGAGTCGAGTACATCACCGATGTTAACGCCGCCGTTAAAAATCTCAGTACCGTTAGAAGTAGTGAGGAGCTGAGCGTTGTGACCGTAGACCTTCGTTGAATAGTACGTAAGTGTCTGAGCTGAGTTAAGGTTTACTGTTGCTGAACCAGAAATTGCAGAAGCGTTGTTTGCTGACAATGTTCCGTTAACAGTGAAACTCGAAACTGCACCGCCAGAAGTCTGTGGTGACAAAGTTGCCTTTGTACCAGTAGCTGTGCCTGTACCGATATTATTGTAGTAAATCATTACCCACACATTGTCCCCTGGCTGAACGCCTGAGATTGATGGTGAATAAGCGTATGGTGAAGGGTTACAACCGTTACCGTTTTGTCCACATACTTGTACCTGTACAAGTGGAAGGTATGGGCTGTTGCCTGCACCAAACTGAGGAGCAGCCTGTGCGGCTGCACCGAAAGCGACTGAGAGGGCAAAAGCTGCCGCCACAAGCGCGAATTTGATGTATTTTTTCATACTAATATTCATAGTTATGATTCTATCATTAAATTGACATTCTGTCAATTGTAATGTGGATCTAATAATAAAACTAATAAACTCACCTTTAAGCCCTCAACAAATATTCAGAGCTTAAAAATGAGTAGTAAGGTAATCGGTTTAGGACCACCTTACTACTTTGATGTAATAAATTCAACAAAACTTATCTGCGGCCAGGTATGTTACCTGTCCCTTGTCCCGGGCGACCTTGCTCAGGCTGTCCACCTGAGAAACTTCCACCTCCCTGTGTTGCAGGACGGCTTTGGTCGTAGAAGATCGTTCCGCTGTTTCCACCTCCACCTTGCGGGCGGCTAACATTAGGTGTAACAGTTCCCGAATTCGTACCATTACCATTGAAGGTATAGTCGTAAGTCTGGTTGGTCGTTGTGCCGGTATTGCCGATACCAGTGTTGCTGTAACCCTGATTGCCGCCACCTTGATAGCTGCCGTAGTTTCCGTTGGCACCATTACCAATGTTTCCTGTTCCCTGAAAAGCGCCACCTTGGTTACCGTAACCGTAATTATTATTGTAGTAGCTATTGTTATAACCACCATAATAACTATTGTTACTGTTGGCCAAAGTGTTGCCGGGAAAGTTCTGTGTTTGGTAATTACCCTGTCCGGAATTCTGGCGTGGCATTTCAGTTGGTAACGGTTGCTGTGAGTACAACGCATATGCATCATCTGCATTGCGTATTGGCTGTAGTTTTTGTTGGTTTTGAGTCACCGGACGGGAAACTTCATTGCCACGAGGGTCAACTTGTCTCCAGCCGTCTGATTCCTTTTTGCCAACAAAGTCGCCAGGTGCACCAGTATTATCGCCACCTGTTCCGCTTCCACCAGTTGGATTACCAGTACCGCTTGGGGTATCTCCACCACCGCCGTCAGTGTTATTAGCGGTAACATCGCCACCACCACCTGTGTTATACATTCCGCCCGGACGAGGAACCTCGGGGCGCGGAACTTCTTGTATAACAGGAATGGTAATGTTGTTGTTAATCGTTGTGCTGTTGTTCACAGTCACATTGATCGTAATGTTGGTATTGTTCGCCTGCACTATCTTTTCAGTTTCAGGTGTTTTTACACACATGCCATATTTCCGGCCGCCAGAATAGCAGCAGAAACGTGGGAAACGCAAAGGCATGCAGCTTACAAACAAGTCCCAAGGCATAATAAACATTGGCACCCTTGGCATTACAACCTGAGGAATAAATACCCAGCCACGACGATTGTCGTAGTAAGTAAATTCTTCATGTTGCGCATTAGGGTAATGATAGTAAATGTCGTACTGATTATAATCGTAATTATAATTGTACGTAGTATCACTCTTACCCGGTGTTGGTGGTTGAGGTGGATTCGGTGTGTTTGGCACACGCGGATACAGATCAATCACCAAGTTAATGCAGCATTCTTTGCCTTCGCCAGAATACTTCGACAGGTAAATTTTTGTTCCGTTGCTTGTAGTGTACTCAATCAGCTCAACCTTTTTATAAAAAGGGTTGTAAAAGGCTTCAAGGTGGTTATTGGAAGGATTAATTCCCAACACCAGCAGGCGGCCAGCCGGAAAGTTTTCTTCAATAACGGGTTTACCATTCTTCAGTATCGATGCGGCATTAGCAAAGTCGCTAATCACGTAACCAAACGCGTCACTATTCTGATTCCAGCAGTACATAGCTTCAGTTAAGTAGCTCGTTTTGCTATTCATCGGATAGTTCATGTAGTACAGGTTATCGTTTGCCACATTCACCGCATGGTCGGCCCATGTGATGGTGAAGGTTTCGTGCTTCTTGAACGGATTAACCGTAGGTGAAGCAGGATTGTAGGTAAAAATGCGGTATTTAACGTTGTTAACGTTAACTGCGTAAGTTGTTTGTTGTTGTGCTAACAGCAAAAATATTGCTGCAAGCAATCTTAGTAAGGAATTTTTCATAAAATTATCGGTTTTTGTCGTTTTTTGTTGTTCAGAAATAAGGAAAATTCAGTGTTTTATATATAGACGGCTCAAAAGCCGGAATTTCATAGGTTTGTTCTATTGTAGCATATTAAAAAACCTTTGTCAATACTAGGTTTATTAGGTTTTTAGGGGTCCAAACGGGTATAATTCCCTTATATTTATGGTTCAATTTGACGATGACAAGCTAAAAACCCAATACGACGACATCCGCAAGAAAGAAGAAGAGGATGTTGTCCAAAAGCTGGCCGAGGAAAAATATGGTCTTCCCTACATCAATTTGGGTCCCGTTGTGATCGAAAACGAGGCTTTGCACTATATCCCCCAGAAAGATGCTGAGGCTGCGCTGGTAGCCCCATTCAAATTGCTTGGAAAAAATCTGCATATCGCAATGTATGTAGACATCCGAACATCTCCGCCTGACCGACCAGAAGTGCAGGCGATTGTTCAAGATCTCCAAGCTCGCGGCATTACCCCGAATTTCTACATGTCATCATATGCGTCTCTTGAAAAAGTCTGGGGGCGCTACAAGGAACTTTCGAACGCAACAACCGCCCGCGTTGGCGGTATGGATGTCTCTGGTGAAACCATTGTGAAAATTGGCGAAACGATTCACAACATTGGAGATATCCAAGCTCAAATTGAAAAAGTAGTCCAAGAAAAAGATTCGCACAAGGTATCACACATACTTGAAATTATTTTGGCCGGCGCAATTGCCATTAAGGCATCCGACGTGCACATCGAGCCAGAAGAAAATTTTGTTCGACTGCGCTTGCGTCTGGATGGCGTGCTCCAGGATATTTACCATTTCAATTACGAAACGCACAAACTCCTCAATTCTCGACTGAAGTTGATGTCAGGCATGAAACTAACTTCAAGCGCAGTAGCCCAGGACGGACGCTTTTCAATCTTTATCGATAAGGATGAAATCTCAATGCGTGTCTCTGTGGTACCGGGTGCATATGGTGAAGGTATCGTTATGCGTATCTTGGATCCGAAATCCATTCGCGTGAGTTTGGAAAACATGGGTATCGATACAAAAGTGTACGACATCATGATGAAAGCTATCAATGCGCCGAACGGATTAATTCTCATTACCGGTCCGACTGGTTCCGGTAAAACCACAACACTCTATGCGTTCTTAGCAAAAATTTATTCTCCGGGTTTGAAGATGATGACCATTGAAGATCCTGTGGAATATCACCTTGAAGGAATTACGCAGACGCAGGTGGATCATGAAAAAGGATATAACTTTAACTCTGGCTTGCGCGCTGCGATGCGACAAGACCCTGACGTAATCATGGTGGGTGAAATCCGAGACAACGAAACTGCCATCACAGCCATCGAGGCTTCAAACACTGGTCACTTGGTGTTCTCAACATTGCACACTAACTCTGCAGCCGGTGTTATCCCCCGTCTGACCGACCTTGGAGTGAATCCAAAAATTCTGGTCTCGGCCCTGAAGCTCTCGCTGGCCCAGCGTCTCTGTCGAAAGCTCTGTCTCGAATGCCGAAAAGTTGTTGAAACTCCTGATCAGAAACAAATCGACATGCTTCGCGGCATTTTGAAAAAAGCAGCAGAGCTTGGCAAAGATTTGAAGCCATACGACATCACTCCGGATATGCCAATCACACTCTACCAACCAGTCGGTTGCGAGAAATGTAATAACACTGGGTATAAAGGACGAATCGGTATCTTTGAAGCCATTCATACCAACGAAGAAATGGAAAAGCTCATTGTCACTGTTCCTTCTGAACGCGACGTGAAGCACGTGGCCGACAAGCAAGGACTACTCGACATGAAAGAAGACGGTGTCGTTAAAATCGTTCGCGGTATTACCTCCATCGAAGAAGTGCAGAACGTAGTAGACTTGTACGAAACCGAATAACAAAATACGCATAAAAAAATTCCGCGCGGTGAAAGCCGTGCGGAATTGTAGATTTAGGGCGTGAAAAGAGTTACGAAATCGCAACTTTAACAATGCCGTGTTTTTGAGCATATCCAATCCATTCTTCAGGATCGTGCTCAACAAAAGGAATTTCTTTACCGAAGAATGGGTCTTTTGGTAATTTTTTGTGTACTTGGGTAAGCTCAGTCAGCAAAGCTGCCCAGGCGTAAGAAAATTCATCTGCTAAGTCTGCCGTTGGTAACAATCTATTGTCATGGTGCTTCTTAAACTCCATACTGGCTGGTATAAGTGCAATAGGGCCAAGTTGCAGGATTGTTTTTCTCGATTCAAACCCACTGTACTCCTGAATTATTTGTTTACTATTCTCCTTAACCTCACGGTCAAATTCATTGAAGAGTAAGTGAATACTCCCTGCTGAACCGAGTAAAAAATAAAGCAAGGGGGCGCTGGTCTTGTACCGGGAATTTTCTGCTTCTTTGCCAATTTTTTCTAATAGGATTTCAGGCTTATTGCCATCCAACATCATAGCAGTAATAAGTTCGCTAAGTTGTTCGGGATGTTGAACCTTTGATCCTTTTAGGATTGGTTGCAGAATGTGCTTAAATCGTTCACCTGCGATTTCATCGCCAGGTTTTACCAGGCCAAGCATGTGCTTGGCGAGGCCTACTGTTAAAGGATTCTCTTTCATACTCCGTTGGTTGTTGCTTTGGTTATTCAAAAAGACATAATCTCCTTGAATAACCAAAGCATATTGACGGAATTTGTTTTTATAGTACTTAAGATTGCTATTTAGTCAAATAAAAAAGAACCTCCGGTTTTTAGGCCGGAGGTTATTAAATCTGTGTATCACATATTATTCCCACTCTATGGTAGCACCGGGTTTATCACTTACATTGTAAACAACCCTGGCAACTCCACGAACTTCGTTTTGTATGCGTTTCGAAATACGGTCAATCACCTCCCATGGAAGACGAGTGAACTGGGCAGTAAACCCATTCACACTATTAACAGCAAAGAAAGCAACCACCCAAGCAGTACCAGCGGTATCACCCAGCTGATATGTACTTTTAGAATTAGTCGCAATAGCACCTGCCTGCCACACCATTTCGTATTGGTTACTGTTACGTAATTCTTCAATAAGGATGCGGTCGGACTCAGTTATTATGCGTAACCTCTCTTCGGTAATTTCACCAAGGATGCGGATTGCATTGCCTGGGCCGGGAAAAGGGTGACGCGTCAGCAATACTTCAGGTACGCCAATCTTTCTTCCAACATCGCGCGCATTATCCTTTACCAAATCAGAAAGCGGCATAATTTCCGGTACCGAAAATTTTAGGTTAACGTTATGGTGCTGTTTAATTTGGGCTTTTGATTTTTCTCCTTCGTAGCCACCACCACTTTCGGATATATCGGTGTAGAGGGTTCCCTGCACAATAAAATCTGCACCTACGCGCAAAATTTCATCTTCTATTCTTTGCTGGTAAGGCTGGCGGAATGCGGCACGTTTTAGCTTTGACTCACCCTTCCCTGTTAACACAGTAAGGAAATCCTCCCGCGCATCAACAACGTTGAGTGATAGCCATTCTTTATCGCCAAAGTATTTTCTCACATAGGCCTCATCCTCAGGACGGTCAACGCCTTTGATATATAGAGCGTAAATTTTCACGCCATCAGGGCAACGCTTCGATGCTTCATATAGTAAATATGCGCAAACCGAAGAATCACTGCCGCCGGAAAGCGCTATTACAACCGTTTTACCGTTTATCTGCTTTGCAAGCGCATTAATTTTTTCTTCTGCCACATCCACAACCGGAAAGCGCTTCTTGGCATTACAGATAAAACTGATGAAGTTTTTGAAAATGGTGTCGCCATACTCGGTGTCTGAAACTTCCGGGTGAAATTGCACACCGTACAAGAAACTGGTTTTGTGGGCGAATGCAGCAATAGAATTTTCGGTATAGCCCAAAACTGTAATGTTATCACCAGCCAGGATATGATCCCCGTGGTTTTGTATTACATTAATTTGTGGGGAATATTTTTTAGCAGCGGGCTAATCTTGCCCAGTTCGGACACCTCAAACGCATGTGTTCCATATTCGCGTAATTGAGCCTGCTCTACAGTAAGGCCGATATGGTCTGCCATCAACTGTGCACCATAGCAGATACCGAGTACCGGGATACCGAGTGTAAAAATATTCTTATCAAACGTTACTGTGCCATCATATACAGAAGCCGGGCTTCCTGAAAGGAAAATACCTTTAGGTTTTAGTTTTAGTACGTCCCCTGCTGTAATTTTGTTTGGATCTACCGGTAGACAAAACACTCGTTGTTTGGCAATGTGTTGCGCAATTAGGTGGTCAGTTTGGCTACCTAGCGGAAACAAAAGAAACAACTCATTTGTTTTACGTAATTCCATTTCTTCCAAAATTTCTTGCAGTGTCTTTTCACTGGAGTCTTTGATCGTAGTAATCATTGTCGTATTAAAGTTTAAATGTGTTAGAGAATGCCTGCACTCTACTACCCTTTCCTCGTATAGTCAAAAGCCACCCATCGGGGGTGGCAACAAAAAAAGCATAAATCTCCAAACCATCCATATACAGCTTGACCGCATATGCATCGCAGTCTTCGAGGATAGACCCAGTCGAAACCAGGACGTCCTGTCGGAATACGTACAAACTCGTGAGAGCTGATAGCTTAGAGATTCATGCCTTCTTTAGCATTATTTGAATACCACATCATCATATACAAATTAAAAACACAGAGGAAGTCGGCGCTGTGGTATACTCTGTGTGTAACCTGTTAATAATGTGTTCTGAAAGAAGTATAGCACCTCCTGGATTTTTTGTCAAGCCCCCTTTGGCCTTATAATAAGGCCTAGATACACCTTATGGATACCCAAGAAACCCCTCAAAATTTCAATGACCGCCACCTTGACCAGACCCTCCGGCCTGGTATTTGGGATGAATACATAGGCCAAAGCACTATTAAGGAGAATCTCCGCATCCTTTTGACTGCGGCAAAGGAACGAAATCACCCAGCCGAACACATTTTGTTTTATGGGCCGCCGGGTTTGGGTAAAACTACCCTTGCCCACTTGATCGCCAAGGAAACCGGCCGCCAGATCAAGATCACTTCAGGCCCGTCTATTGAAAAAGTTGGCGACTTGGCTTCAATCCTTACCAATCTTTCACCTGGTGATATTATTTTCATCGATGAAATTCATCGCTTGAACAAAATGGTTGAAGAAGTACTCTACCCTGCCATGGAATCAGGTGTGCTTGATATCATCATCGGCAAGGGTCCGAGCGCGCGAACAATCCAACTTGAACTTCCTCCTTTTACGCTTATTGCCGCGACAACTCGCATTGCGCTGCTCTCTGCTCCGCTTCGTTCACGATTTGGCGGTGGTGTTTTTCGTTTGGAATTTTATACGCAAGAAGAAATTGAAAAAATTATCCGCCGCTCGGCAAACATTCTTGGTGTCACTGTTGATGACGAGGGTGTCGCCGAAATCGCCAAACGTGCACGTTTCACTCCCCGCACAGCGAACTATTTCTTGAAGCGCTGCCGCGACTATGCGCAAGTACATAAAAAGGATTTGGATAAGAAAACTGTCTTTCTTGCTCTCTCTCTTCTCGGTATCGATGAAATGGGCCTTTCAGAATCTGATCGAAATGTTTTGCAGACTATCATTCAAAAATTCAACGGCGGTCCTGTCGGCTTGAATACTATCGCTGCTGCCACATCTGAAGAAGAAGCGACCATTGAAGAAGTGGTTGAACCATATCTCATTCAGCAAGGATTGCTCGAGCGAACACCACGAGGACGAACGGCGACAAAGAAAGCGTACGAGCATCTTGGCTTTGACGGTTTTGAAGAAAAATAAAAAAGCGCCCCAGTAAAACTGAGACGCCCGAGATACAACAACCGATCTTTTATTCTATGCCCTGAGATTTCTCAGGGTTATTTCTTAAACCCAACGTATTACCTAATCGGGTAAGTATATAGAGCAGGAACGTTCCTACTGCGCAATATATTCCCGTAAGTAATGGGATCGGAAAAACATCCACATACAATGCTAAGGCGATTCCAAATGTAACTCCTCCGCTCCACAGTGCCACTAAAGCAAGGAAGTTCATAAGGTTCGTAACGACCCACATTACAAGCGAGGCGCCAAAGCGAAACGGGTATGTCAGGTAATCACCAAAAACGACACATTCGTCAGGCCAGTCAAACATGCCTGCATATGGGAATAATTCGATTTTGGTATTAAACAGTACAATCGCATTAGTGGTAGACCCAATAAAAATAAGGCCGGTAAGTGGGTCTGGGGCGTGCAGGTCCAGTTTGTGAATCAACTTAAATATAGATATCAGTGCGGTAATAATGCATCCATATCCAATCAGATAGTACGAGTAGGTTAGAGTCTTTTTCATATCTGGTAATTTAGTCTTGTGTTTTAAATGTGGTTTAGTGAGGATTACATTTAATCATATTTTTTTATTAAGTCAACTGCCTTGAAGTCCCCTCTCAAAAGCGGTAAGCTAGACCCGTATGAGTCACTCACAGTGGGAAAAGAAAAAAGGAAAGAAAGCATTGCAAGGAAGCGCCATCAGTAAATTGTATTCAAAGTTGGTGCGCGTTATTACTCTTGAAGCAAAGAAAGCTAATGGCAACAAAGAAAGTCCGGGCTTGAAGGCTGCTATTCAGAAAGCGCGCGACGTTGATATGCCGAACGACAACATTGAACGCGCCATCAAAAAAGCAACCGATCCGGCAGAACAGCTGGAACGAATGACGTACGAGGCATACGGCCCGGGCGGTGTCGCCATGATCATCGAAGCACTCACTTCAAATCGCAACAAGGCAGCGCAGGAAATCAAACATATTCTTTCTGAACACGGGACGGCATTTGCTGGTATTGGCGCAGTGACTTGGGGTTTTACCAAGGAAGGAGATGAATGGACTCCAACAATGACTATCCCGCTCGGGGCAGAAGACAAACAAAAACTCGAGGCACTCGTGGAAGAACTTGAAGAAAATGATGAAGTCCAGGATGTCTTTACCAATCTAGAAGAATCTGCCGAATGATAATTCTCGGAATCGATCCAGGATTTGAACGTCTTGGCATCGCAGTCGTACAAAAAGAGAAAAGTGTAAAAGAAGTGCTGCTTTTTTCTGAATGCTTCAAGACAAGCAAGGTGCTGGAATTTCCTGAACGATTGAAACTGCTGGGCGAAGAATTGGAAAAAATAATTTCTGAATATAAGCCGACACACCTGGGAATTGAAACTTTGTATTTCGAAACAAATAAAACCACTGCGATGCGCGTTGCTGAAGTTCGAGGAACGATCCTGTATCTTGCAGGAAAATCTGGAATGAAAATATGCGAATATACGCCTTTGCAAATCAAGTCAGCCGTCACCGGATACGGAAAAGCCGACAAGAAGGCAGTTATGACTATGGTGCCAAAACTCATCAAGATTGAGGGTGATAAAAAGATGATTGATGACGAATTGGATGCTATTGCGGTAGCACTGACTACTGCTGCTTGTGAACGTTTCTAGTTTTTCCACAACTTTTTAGAAAATCAATATTGCGGGGATTTTCTGTATTTGATACAACATGAGCACGTTAGTAATTAATGCCAAACGGCATATAAAAATATCATGGATACTGAAGAGGAATTGAAAGAAGGTATGGAGGAAGGCGAAGAAATGCCTAACCTCGACGATGCTTTTGAGGCGGATGATGCTTTGGCAGGCGAAGACGACCTCGGACACGTTGAAGACATTGATGAAGACGAAGAGGGATATGATAATGAATTCTTCACTGACGAGAAGGATGGCAACTATTAAGACATACTAAAAAGAGCGGCGCCTACAGGCGCCGCTCTTTTGTTTCTGATTTATTTTGCTTTCACCCGAACAAACGTCATCTTTCCAATCTTGAGTGTTACTGATTCTGTGACTTCAAACGCCGTATCAGTTATCTTTTCTCCAGTCTCAAGATTTGTCACCGCGCCGCCTTCCACCAATCGTCGGAATTCGCTCTTTGATGGAACGATCTTCTGGCCAACCAGAATATCTGCCAGTGTTCCCTCTCCAGAAATTTCCTTGATATCATCAGGAATTTCTTTCTTCTGGAATTTTGTGATGAAATCTTCTTCCGCTTTCTTTGAAGCCGCTTCACCGTGGTACTCAGCTACAATCTGTCGGGCCAATTCCATTTTCAAATCTTTCGGATTCATTGAGCCTGAATTGAGAATCTGCTTGATTTCTTCCAATCGTTCATACGGTGTATATGTACAAAGCTCGAAGTAGTTCAAGATTGAAGAGTCAGGCACGGACAAGATTTTACCGTACATGTCTGAAGGTTCATCTGTAATACCAACATAGTTATCCAAGCTCTTGGACATTTTTTCTTTGCCGTCTGTTCCTTCGAGGAGCTTGAATGAGAGCACCGCCTGTTCCGACTGTTTATTCATACGCATGACATCTCGTCCCATGAGCATATTGAATGTCTGATCAGTTCCACCAACCTCGAGATCACAACTGCCGTAAATAGACGCGAGGATGCTTGAATCAATTCCCTGAAGTACAGGGTACATCATTTCATGCATAAAGAGTTCCTGTCCATTATCAATGCGCTGCTGGAACATGTCGCGCTCAATCAATCGCGCATGAGTAATATGTCGCAGTGTTGCAAGAATACGAGTGAGTGAAACTGTCTGGATTTGAGCTTTTTTCAATTCTGCTTTCTGCATGCGTGTTTCTTCAAAGATCACTGCCTTACCGACAAATGAGCTTGGATTAACAATCAATGAATTGAAGTTGACTCGAATACCAGCCGAAGGCTCAATATCGGTCACGTTCAAGAACCAATCTGAGTTTCTGATCCATGAAAATACTTTTGGATTGGTTGAGAGGATTTTTCCAGCCTGAACGAGATATGTCTGCATGTTTTTTTCTACCTCTTTCTGGTCAATTTCCGGGCGGACCTTGCTTTTGCCTGTTGGATCGCCAATCATCGTAGTATAATCACCCACAAGGAAAACAACCTTGCAGCCCAATTCCTGGAATTTTCGCAATTTGCGAAGAACAACGGCATGGCCAATATGCATATCCGGACGTGTAACATCTACGCCAAATTTAATGACGATCTTTTCCGGTTCTTCCTGAAGTTTTTTCCGAAATGCCCCAGTTGGGTCGATCAAATCACCCACCCCACGAGAGAGCAATTCATCTAAATCTACGTGTGATTTCATAACAACTACTCTACCATACATGTGTAATTTTGTCCTTTTGAGCCCGTCATATATGGTATGATTAAGACCATGCATCCTAAGTCTAGACACCATAAAAAAATCATTGTTAGAAATTTAATTATCGGCGCCGCATCACTCTGTCTCCTCTTCGGAGGCATCTTGATAATCTGGCTGGCAACGCTCCAGGTTCCAGATCTTCGAACATTCGAAAACCGCTCAATTGCCAAATCTACCCA
>CAZHUT010000016.1:0-20818 GCA_964535545.1 uncultured Candidatus Saccharibacteria bacterium
AGTAATTCAATGTTCGGTCGTGCTTCTCCGGGCTGAGTTTTGCTTTGGCAAACCAGCTCTTTGGGAATTCTTTGGTGCAGTCAGTCATGTACTTGCCGCCAAAAACTCCGAGAGCAAGCATCTCTTTCGGAGTAAGGTCGGGTTTGAATTCCGGGTCAAAATCCTTACCAGCTGGTTTGATCCGCTCGTAGGAATACCCTTTTTGCATTTTGTCGTGTACGGTTACCCGCATAGTGCTCTCGAAATAGTAGCACGTTTCGCATCTTATTCAACGTGGACAGTGACGTCGGTGCGTTCTTTTTCTACTTTCATAAAGAGCACGGCAAAGGCACCAACAAAGACAAGCAGAGCTGAGATAAGGAACACATAATCATATGCATTCACCTGCGCCTTCAGCATAACCAGGCTTGTAAATGTCTGGACATCTACAGGATTGGTACTATTGAGCGTACTCAGACTATTGATAGAGAGAATATTATGCTCAATTCGATTGTTCAAAATCGTTCCGAAGAGCGCAATACCGAGAGCTCCGGCAACATTTCGAGCAAGAGCGAGAATTGACGATGCAATACCGATTTCATTCTTATCAACCACAGAGGCGATGATATTTGTACGTTGTGCCATGCCGAAGCCCATACCGAAGGCCATGATCGAAAGTGGCCAGATGATATCGAGCGCCGTCGAGCGAGGATCGAGAAACGAAAAGAAATAGAGGCCAATAGCGGCAACAATCGTACTCCAAAAAATAACATACCGAGCCTGCACCCTACCAGTAAGTGCTCCACCGATCGGCGCAGCCAAGAGTAACGCCGCCGCCATCGGCATAAAGAGGTAACCACTTTCCGTCGCATTGTATCCTAAAAATGTCTGGGCAAAAATCGGAATAAGGAAGAGTCCGCCCATCATGCCCATGAAGATAACAAAGTTGTTCATCAGTGTATTAACAAAAGCAGGTATCTTGAAGAATCGAAGATCAACAATTGGTTCCGGCACTCGTTGTTCAATCTTAATGAAGATTGCCATGAAGACACAGACAAGCGCGTAGCAGACGAAACTCCCCACAGAGAGCCAGCCCCAATCAGCTCCCTTATCAAGCACAAGGACGAGTGAAGAGAGCGAAATGCCAAGCGTGATTGCTCCCCACCAATCAAAGTAAGTTGTTTTCTGTTCCGAACGAGATTCATTGATGAATCGCATCGCCATAAATATTCCAAGTAAACCAATCGGCAAATTGATGAGAAACACCGAACGCCAACCGAACAGGTCAATCAGCGGACCACCGAGCAGCGGCCCGAATACTGACGCAGCAGCAAACGACGAAGACCAGATACCGAGCGCTTGGGCACGTTCTTTTCCTTCAGCAAATGTAACGGCAATGATGGCCATTGCTGTCGGATAATCGGCAGAACCGGCAATTGCCTGGATGACACGGAAGACGATCATTGACGGAAGATTCCAAGCCAAACCTGCCAAAACAGAACCGATGATGAAGATACCAAAGCCGAGCAAGTACACTTTCTTTCGGCCAATCGTGTCGCCGAGTTTACCCCAGATCGGGACAAAAATAGCATTGGCTAGAATATATGCAGTAGCAATCCAGCCGGCCGCGCTAATACTGATTGAAAAGTCATTGATGATTTTCGGCAAAGCCAGATTCACAATGGTCTGATCAAGGCGCCCCAAAAACGTACCCACAATAACTGTGAGCAGGATCCACCACCGCAAACTGTTCTGCTTTTTCTGCGGCACCTGTGTTTCAATTGTTCCCTCTTTCGATGCCTCCATAGTTTCTAAGAATTACTTTGTGTACACCGTGATACGAGCAGACATGCCGTTGCGAAGTTCAGGGTACTCACTGGCATTGAAACGAACTTTAACAGTAAACTTCTTGATCGGACGCTTGTCGGAAATGCTGAAGACAACACCAGTGTCTTCAGAACTTGCAGATACGGTATCAACGATACCTTGATATTTCTTGCTGCCAAACGTATCGACAGTGAATACAGCACGCTCCCCAGGTGCGAGTTCGCTCAATCCTTTCGTTTCTTCAACCGATCCAACTACTTTCATATTCGCTACATCTACGATCGAAACAACAGTCTGTCCCGGTGCAAAGTATTGGCCAATCTGATTTTTTGCCATTGCGACAAGGCCTCCTGTCTTTGAAGTGATAATGCCGGTACCAACGAGAGCAACCTGAGTGTTTGGTTCGATGCGGTCGCCTTCATGCACGTAGACTGCTTGAAGTGTGCCGGGAGCAGCTGGTGATAGATTGACGAGCGGTGCTTCAAGATATGAATTTTCAATGAAGACCGTATCTGCTCCTTTTTGCCAAAGCAAGAATGTGGCAAGGGCCCCGAAAACGACAACCACAATTATGATGCTCTGCATCCATGGCTTTTTAAAAATTGATTCCTTCTGAGTTTGTGTTTGTTCCTGTGACATAAGATATACGTTAGACAATTAGTGAACAACGACCATATTGCCATTTGTAAGACCGGAAAGGACTTCGACATGTTCCTGGTCTGAAACTCCAAGAGTAACTTCCTGTTCCCTGACACTCGTACCTGATTTAAGAAGAACATAATTTCGGCCATTGCGAAGAATGACTGAATTCTTCGGAATCATCAGCGCCACATCTTTTGATGCAACAGTTGCGAGAAATTCAATTGCTGGAGTATTTGGTGTGGCGATTTCTCCCGGAGCAATTGAAACTGCAGTGATTTTTCCATCGTTCGGTGCCTTAATAACGGTATTGTCATATGCAGCCTGAGCAATCTGAAGTGCGCCTGCAGCATTGTCTACTTGGGCCTGAGCCTGGGCAACATCTTCCGGCCGAGCAGCGCTGACAGTTTGTGCCAAGGTTGCCTTTGCTTGATCGAGAATTGCAGAGAGCGCCGCAAGTGTCTGAGTGCGTGTCTGCAATGCTGTATCATATGCATTCTTGTTCGCGAGATAATTTAATGCTTCGGTATTTGGCACGGCAATTGTCCATGTAGTTCCATAATACGGTGTAGATGCCGGGAATTTAATAAAAAGACCCGTGTCTCCAAGAGATTGCGCTGTTGTTGTACTCAAGTCTACGGCGCCAGTTGCAATACCTGAAAGTACCAGATATCCACTTGAACCGCCTTCACGTACATCAATAGTAAGCGTGCCTTCAACTCCCTTTGTATATGAACCTGAAATTGTTGGTGGTGTCGGGCTGGCCTGCAATGTTGTCTTTGCCTGAAGTGCGGAGTTCAGTAGATTTGAATATGCGTTTTTTACTAGGACATTCTGTTGAGCAGTTGCTTGATCAAGATTGACTTGCGCAGTATTCACTCCCGCTTTCGCAACATCAATGGCCGGACCGGTAGCACCATTCACTACTTTCTGATAATTTGCCTGGGCAGTCTGATATGCGGCCTTTGCCTGAGTGAGTGCGCCAGCGGCATTGCCTGCATCGAGTGTGGCAAGAACGGTGCCGGCAGTAACTGTGTCACCTACTTTTGCCGCGACTGTCTTGATGCGTCCGCTTGAAAGAAAACCGAGTGTAAGATTCTGGACATGAGAGGAACCGCCGACAGATCCGGAAATTGTTCCAGCCGCGACCGTCGCGTATTGATATGCCGGAGCTTTGTGAGTCGAGAGATAGCCCAAAACTCCAATGACCAGTGCAATGATAATCGAGACAATGGCTACCAGATGTGGCTTATGGAAAAATGTAATAACGTGCTGCTTCATAGATTATTCTTGAATAAGGATAGTAATAATTCGCTCCAGAGACTTCCGGTCACTCTGACTTAAGCGGGAAATCATTTCGTGAAAGATGGTTTGCTTGCGAGCCTTCATGGTTTCATGGAATTTTGCTGCTTTCGGGGTAAGGGCAATACATATGACACGGCGATCAATTGGACTCGGAATGCGTTTAATCAAACCCTTTCTTACGAGCTCATCGACAATGGCGGTTGCAGACGGCGGCGTAATCTTGAGGTGATCAGCAACCATCTTCATGGGGACTGGCAGCTTGCTTTCAATAACAAAGCGGATGATCTCGATCTGAGGGACCGTCAGATCATACTGCACGGTGTCTTTACGACAGGCTTCAAATATGCGACGCCGGAAGGACAACAAGAGGTCTTCCATGCGGGTTTCGGGTGAGGATGATTTCATATGTTTGCCTAATAGTTAGGTAAACTAAGTATATCATATGAGACAAAAATGGCAACCTTGGGGACTTGTAACGAAACAGGCCGGCGCCTTCGGCGCCGGCCTGTTTTCAGTCTAACCACTACCCTCTCATCACCGAATCCCTCATGCCATTGAATATCTTCAGCAATGCAGCACTATCAAATTCTTTGACCGTACCTGCTGGATAATTGCCGATGTTTCCATAATGCACAAAATATCTGACCGCCATGCAAGGATTTGTCCCAGGAATAGCATAGATAGTATCTTCATAACGATTGCCCGCTGCGGCATCAGATCCGGCATACACCGAATACTCGATACCGTTGATTGTTTCAGTATGTGTCTTTGCATGAGCAGCGTCTTCACTGGCAATACTTGAAAATAGTGTACCAGTACAAGTAGCAGCTCCTGGAATGGTTTCAATAATAAATTTCGTATCCTTGGAAAGATTAGTGCCCTCGGCAATGGCTGGATCAATGGTAAACGAAACTCCATGAACGGATTTGCTTGGACCGAATGAATCATCTACGTATGATTCATTGACCACGAAGCCTTTCGGATATCGCAGTGTTACACCCATTTCCCCATTCTGATAGACCTGGCTCAACTGACCAGTAGTATCAGCCGCAACGGTCACACAGCCAATGTAACTTTTCTCCTGGTTATCTTCCAATACCAATGCACCGTTGCCTTTGCTCCAGAACACAAAATGCTCATCTCCGTTCACTGATGGATTTCCATCTGAATATCGAGCACCGTCAGCAGAAATAGTCTGCGCCAATGTCATGCTGCGCCCATCACTCAGCGTGAGTTTTACACTGCCACCCGGAACCGGAGGCTGATTGCCGACTGCAGGCTTTGATTCTCCAGAATAATATGAGGCGGAAATTGTTTTTCCTTCATTACATGCATACGTTGCAGAACTTATCAAAGCAGGTTCCTGCGTCACTGGCATGTCATCTTTCGGCTTTTTCACAGCCAAAACGATTGCTGCAATGATAATGACGACTCCGAGTAGTAAAAATATATTTTGCTTATTCATAGTCATAGTATACTCTTTTCTAGATTAATAATAACTTATTCTTTCTTGAATGAATCTGTAACCGAAAAAACTCCCTTCACTTGATATGTATCTCGCAAGTGCGTGCTATTTAACATTTCGATCGGTGTCAGCACTCCCGAAGCGGTAAACCTTTCCCCTGTTGCCAGTATCGGCATCGGTCCTGAACTAAGATTGAAATCCAAAGCATAATACTCGCCACTGTCAGTCTTCATTCCAAGGGCACATTCAAGCGTCTGCGGTCCGGAAGTGTTTTTATGCGGCAAGCAGGTATATTCGCCGGTCAGTGTTGTTCGGTATGAAACGACGTCTCCTGACGGCTTCTGTTCAGTGTTCTGACTTTTTGATGGAAGCTTGACCTGCGTCAGCAGAATCAGCCCGGCTAAAAGAACAATGCCAATTACAGTTCGGATTAAAATTTTATTTTTGTGATCCATGTCATGCAAATTACTTAAACTTATAAAGCAGTAAACCGTATAAAAAGTGTAGCACGATCTGCGTAAACGATCTAAGACGAAAATTATACTTTTTTAGCAAAAACTACTAAGCGCTGGTCGTAAGTATGCTCGCTGCGGATGAGTGTACCCGTACAGGTAACCAAGGCAATATATGCTCCATCATCGCGGTGAAATATAAAGTGAGTTGGCACTTCTTTGTAGTTGTATACCGTACTGCTTTCGACCACGAAATGTATTCGCTCGCCCGTGGACAATGTTACATATATATCATCACCATTTTGAACATCAGACAGATGCTTAAACACCCCTGCAAGCGCCAGACCATTGTCGACATGGCCAGCCAATACCGCACTGCCGGTTTGACCCGGCAGCGTGCCGTACTTGTACCAGCCGACATCTGCATATGCTCCTGGCGTAGCCATTGCTCCAGTTTTTGTAATTCCAACCTGCACAATGCGGGCATTGATAGATAATGATGGGATTTCAATTTTGGTTGGAGCCGTTGCCTTTTTTTCCGGAACAGATTGGGATGAGGCATCTTTCGGACTCTCACCATTCCATGGCTGAATCACTTCCGCGCTCTGATCAGGAATCACCACTTCCTCATCCTGTCCGTCTCCAGGAAGCGGCAGAACTTGTTCATTCACGGTTGTTTTTATGATCAGCAGAATACACAGCGTCACACTGACAACCGTAATCAATCCGAACAAAATGAGTGAAGATGAGCGTTTCATAATTCTGAGGAGGCAGCATAAAACGGATACCGGAGTATCCGTTTTGAATGCTTACGCCTTATATGAGCGAATAAATCGATGAGCACCAAAAGCTGCAATGAGCGCCGTGAGGGCAATTGCCACTGCCGCTGCTGGCATGCTTGAGCCTGCACCAGTGTTTGGAATACCTGGATCAGTTGGATTTGGATTTGCTGCTACAAATGTTGAGTAGCTACATGCTAAACCTGTAACCGAGCTGTAACCATAAACCGAGGAACAACCAGGAAGGTAAGTATATGTTCCCGCAGCAGTGGTTGAGACAGTTGCCGAGTTGACGGTATTACATGCCATTCCGCTGATACTACTGTAGCCTGATGTTGACGAACATCCTGCTGGATAATAATAGCCGCCGTAGGCGTTAGGACCACTGACACCTCCGCAGGAAGCGCCTGTTGTCGCACTAAAACCTGAAGCAGTTGAACAGCCAAGCGGAACCATCGTGCCGCCGTTTGCGGTCAATGTTTGTCCGTTACAAGGGTTACCAGTTGTGGTACTGAAACCGGTATATGACGAACATCCTGCTGGAATGGCAGTTGCACCATTACACGACGCACCTGACGTTGTACTATAACCTGCTGTTGAACTACAGCCTGACGGATATGACTGCGCCTGCGCTGAGAAGCCGAATCCGACAATCAAAGCAAGGGCGAGGACACATACGATTGAATAAATTTTTTTCATAGTAATAATTACTGTTATAGGTTGGTTATTAATAAGCGACCCATATCTTAGTGACGGAAGCAAGCGAGGTTTCGTTGCGCCAAAATTACCACTACGACACATATGAAATTTTATGGCAAATTTAATACTCAATATAAAAAACAGCTATGTTTTTCATAACTGTTCTTTATACTGTGCTATTTACTAAGATTATTTCTTATTAGCCTGGATATATTGCCGTGCTTCTTCAGTAAAATTTTCGATAAGTTTAGTTGCGGTGTAATCAAAGCCTCCCTTGAGTAAAGCCTCTGCAGCATTTTTATCAAGTGAGCCTGGCTGCGCGTGTTCAGCAATGAGCTTGATATATACGGTACCATCTTCGCTGTTCTTGTATGTCTCGGCGACTTTATTGATGAGTGCTCCAGGATTACCACCAGAGATATTCAAAATTCCCTCCTTGCTCGTAGGAATTTTTTTGTTGGCAATGAGGGTAGCAACAACTCGGTCTTTGTCCAGTCCGGGAATGTCATTAAATTTCTCTACTACCGCATATGAGCCACCTTTCTTGATGATGTGATCAACAAGATCATTTACATCGATATCTTTAAACTTATCTACACTGGTTAAGACTTTTACCGGAAAGCCGCCATTCTCAGTTACAAGATTGTAGGCTACTTCTTTTGGGAGTGTGCCTTCATATGACGGCAAAAATTTGATGATGGAATTGTCATTCTTTGCCGCCAAAGCCTCCTCCATGTTTTGCGGTGGAAGTTTCTGCTCAGGAACTGCTCCTGGTTTTGGTTGTTCTTTATTTTCTGATGGTTGCGGCATACATTTTATTTCATTAGTGGCTGGAGCATGCTGACGCGATTGCCTTCAGGATCTTGGATTGAAATCCAAAGCCCGACGCCCGGAATCATATCCGGTTCCATTCTTGGCTCGCCGTTTGGACCCATTGCTCCGAGAATTTTACCTCCGTTTGCAACCACATCCTCCATGGCTTTTTTAATATCTTGAACTGAAATCACGACTGATGGTGCATGCGAGAGTGGATTTTCAATCTTCTGGTAAAAGCCGCCGTTGATTGTTCCTGGAGTTTTTATCATTCCCTTTTCATCTGTCTCAGTTGTCTGAGCAACGATATAATTGCCCATTTCCGCACCCAACTGCTGCATTTTCCAGTTGAATGTCTTTTCATAAAACTGCTTCATGCGCTCTCGGTCGAAATACCCCATTTCAAAATGTACTACTGGATTCATATGTGCTTACTCATTTATGGCAAATAATCCTTAGTATATCACTGTTTTTGAGCGATGTGCTTGATTTGACATATATATGTAAATATGCTATAATTGTAGTCTATTCTAAATATTCAGTCACCTCTCTCAAAACCCAATAGTATGGACTTCAAGGAAGTACAAGACCTTATACGGAAATGGCAAAATGAAGGCAAAACAGTTGTGTTAATCACTGGAACCTTCGATCTATACCATCCAGGTCACGTTGATTACATCGAATGGTGTAAGCAGCATGGCGACAAAATAGTTGTCGGCCTAAATGATGATGTATTTACTAAACAAAGAAAGGGTGATGATCGCCCAATCATCGATGAGCAAGGACGCTTGAAACAAATTTTGAGCAACCGCAACATCGACGCTGCCTTCATTGCCAAGACTGGCAAATGGGGCTTGGTAAAAAGTTTACGTCCTAATGTTGTAATCTTTAACGGCACTGACACCAGTGAAGAATTTAAGGGGCAGCAGGATAATAAGATGAAAAACTTTATGCAGGCATTCCCCAATACCAAGCCAATTGTGTACAACCAACCACGCGGCAAATACAGCACTTCATTTATAGTGAATAAAATCCGCAACACAAGCCATTTGACAAAGAAGAAAAAATGAGTTCGAAAGAACAAAACATACACAAGCGTTCTCTGAAAAGGGGGCGCTTATTTTTTTATCTGCTTCTTGATTTTTTCTTTTTCAATATTCTCCTTCACTCGGAATGCAACCATTTTAGTGATTAAGCCGATCGGAAGTTTTTCTTCAAGCGGAAATTGGACGGTTCCCTTTGATACCCGACGAGGGCCAAGTTCCTTGAGAAACTGCTCATTAGCCGACGGCGTAGCAAAGAGACTGACATGTTTGGCAAAACCGCCAAAATATACCAGCGGCCGAGTCGGATATTTGTAGCCAACCATGCCATAGCTGATGCTTTCGACGGCTTTCGGTGCCGCCTTCTTGATGGTTGCCCGCAGCTGCTTAAGCAATTTTTGAGTTTTCGGTGGAAACTGGGCAATGTAACTCTCCGCTGTTTTGGTAGATATTTTTTTCATGGTCTTTAAAAAGTAACTTCCCATTCCTTTTGATCTGGGGTAAGCATACCTAAAGTATAACTATTTATTTCTTTTTAAAAAATAGCCTCGCATGACAACCAGGAACAATGTGACGTTTGCAACCATAACGTATACCTGGAATGCCGCATTCTCAATATTCCACACAGGAATGGCTGGGATGACTATTGTTGCTGTGAATATGCCAATAAAGAATGTGTACAGTGTTTCGGTTTCAGGATGTTTCCAGGCTTTGATAAGTGTAGGTATTGTTGCCAATAAATCAGAAAGTGCAGCAAGAAGAATTGCCAGAACCGGCGATCCGGCCACCAGCCAGGCAACCAAAGCGATTACCGAAAGTCCCCCACAGACAAAATCCAATGGCGTTAATTTCCAAAAACTCTGCGGAACGAAAAACGCAACACTGAAAATTAGCAACGGACCAAAGCCTGACATAAACGTACGGACTGTAATCCAGACATCTGCATGCGTTGAAAGTGCTGCGCCGGTTGCGATGATTGGCGCGAATGCCCAGAGGCCCCACGTGACCAAGTTGGGCTTGGATGTTCCACGAATCATGTCGCGGATGTATGCAGAAGCACCAGTCAACGTAAGGAATGCGGAAATGAGCACCAGCCAATGCGCCAGTGAAATCCCCAATAAAAAATTAGTTGTGAAGAATGACATGATGGTTTTTATTCCTGCCGCAAAATCTTTTCCATTGCCCTTCCCTTTGCCAGCTCATCTACCAGTTTGTCGAGATAGCGAATTTCCCGCATTGTCTTTTCCTGTATCTCTTCGATGCGAACGCCGCAAATGACACCTTTAATAAGCTTTCTCGCAGGATTCATTTTTGGCGCTTTTTTAAAAAATGTTTCAAAATCTGTTTTCTTTTTCAGTTCAGCGGCAAGTTCTTTTTTGTCATAACCAGTAAGCCAGCAGATAACTTGATCCACTTCTGCTTTAGTCCGTCCCTTCTTCTCTGCCTTTGCAATATAATGCGGGTAGACGCTAGCTACGCTTGTTGTGTAAATACGATGTGTCGAAATCATGCCAAATAATTATGCCGATGCATTATCCACAATACAGCTGATCGATACATTGGTGATATTTGAACTGCCCATTGTTCCTGCTCCATTTGTGACAGTACAGGTCTGTCCAAATGGCTGAGTAAGCACAGTTACGCTATATGGTGCACCTTCGGCAACCGGAGTTGCAAAAGTGAATGGTCCGTCAGTAACAGCAGAATAATTATCGCCGCCATTATTCTGGAGCACGAGTGTGTCTGCTAGATAGCTAATGGTGCCACCGACGGTGTAGGAGTTAGTGGAACATGTAATAGTGATGTTTGTAACATTGGCATACCCCATCGTGCCGCTTCCATTGGTTACGCCACAGGTTTGTCCATCGGGCTGACTGAGAACGGTTACGTCATAGGACGCACCAGGATCAATCAGTGTTGAGAATGAAAATGATCCATTACCACTAACGGTGAAGTTATCTCCACCATTGTTTTGCAGCACCAAGCCTGAACTAGCATATCCAGACACTGTACCACCTACGGAATAAGGTATTACAGTGAATATTGCACCTACAGTTCTTGCTTGATCAACAGTAACAACACATACACCAGTTCCAATACAGTCTCCAGACCAACCAGTGAATGTAGAACCCATGTTTGAAACTGCCGTCAAGGTAATCATTGCTCCCCCAGGATAACTTGTGAGACATGTCGCACCACAACTGATGCCAACCGGACTGCTTGTAACCAAGCCTACGCCAGTGCCTGACTTAGTCACCGTAAGTGTATACCAGAATGGCATAGTGGTTACGCCCAAAACCGAAGAATAGTCTGAATAGTTTCCTGCTCCATCCACCGCTCGTACTCGATAACGATATGTTGTTGCCGCATTCAAGCCAGAGTCATCATATGTGAGGACATTGCCTGAAGTAATTTCGGCAAAATCGGTACAGCTTGCGCCAGCACATCGCTCAAGTGAGTATCCTGTTACACCTGAACGGTCGTCAGTTGACTCCGTCCACGACAAGGTCATTGATGTAGTGCTGACATTTGATTTAGATAATTCAGCAGGTGCTGTCGGAGCAGTATGGTCCCCCGTCGAACCTCCGCCCAAGATCCCTCCTGCCGGAAGCGGCAATGGTAACGGGAGCAGGCTTGCTACTGGAGTATTTGAAGTCGCTGGAGTTGGAGTTTGAATTTCAGAAGTCTTACATGACAAACTCACCCCTGAAGCAATCTTTGCTCGGGTAAGCGGACCAACAATGCCGATTGAAGCGATGCCGTTAACTGATTGAAAATTCATGACGGCCGTTTTTGTCAGCTGGCCGAAGTAACCAGTTGCTGTGCCGTACGTAAAACATGCTTTATCTTTGAGAAAATTTTGAAGCATCACTACTTCATTCCCCGTTGAGCCAACACTCAATGTTCGAGAAAGCACAACACTCGAAGTCGTCTCAGCGTACGCAGTAAGTGCAAAACCAATAACGACTGCTAATCCTATAAAAAGAGATGCATATTTTTTAATCATAAAGACAGTATACCATTTTGTTAAAAAGCCCGCCTACTCAAATGAGCAGACGAGCCTATAGCAACTATTACTGAACTACAATAAAACGCAATGCAATTACACCAAATTTTGTCTCCTTTTGAGCATAACCAGGTATCGAGCGATATAAACGCACAGCCCCTTGTATGTCGTCTGGCGACAGATCAGGCAATAAAGCTGAGACGGTTTCACCTTCAACAAGCTCTTGGAAAGTTTTATACTCTTTTTTCTCGGTTATACGTATGGTGACATTATTGGTTGGGTCTTTCTTATCATAAAACTCAATTTCTTCTCCAACTTTTACGTTTTTGAAAAGATTGGTATTACAACGACCTTCGCTTGTTTTTTTGCCATTACGCATAAATGTAATGTACTTTGGGTACAGCGGCATTCTTTTAAACATAAATAATTAATAGGGTTTAGTAAAAAAATTATGAGATAAAAAAATCAAAAGTGGCTAAACGTGTATTAGGTTTATATGGTTGTATTAACGTTCCTCTGTTAGTAAAACCAAGTTGTTCTAACAAAGCACATTCATTCACATCAAATGCTGAACAGAACGTGTATAATTTGCGCACGGAAACATTTTTACTTGTGTTAATAAACTCCTGAACAAGGGCTTTCTGCCCTTCCTTGGTACCAACAAATGGATACAATTTTCCTGGGCCACCACGTTTAGGAGAAAAAATACCCAGGCCAGCAAATACACTTTCACTATGGTCTGTAAACGCAATTCGGATATCTTTAGTTTTTGATTGAAAACCTAAGAATTCCTTACCGCGCATATAGCCAGCGATAGTAGCTTCAATAAAATCAGAACCGAGATCGTCATGTAACGTGCCTAATTGTCCAACAACTCTTTCTAAAAATACCTTATCGGTATCTGGATTGAATTCACGCACATAAGCACCGGGTTGAGAGCCGAGCATTGACGATATTTCAGGCTGGACTAAACCAGAATCGTGTATAAGTATTTTACCCCACACGATTTCAGAACTCCCAACCTTATATTGGTCAGGGTATTGCGCTTCTGGTGTATACCAATTTGCTTTAAAAAGACTATTAACAGCATGATTAAGGTGTGATGTAGTCGCGTATATTTTACGCACTCTTTTTTCTATACATATTTGTTCAATAACAGTAAACATGTATTTACCCACTCCTCGTCCGCGAGTTTCCGGTGCAACAATAATTGGACCAACTTTTACAGAATTACCGCGTTTGTAATTTAAACAAAAAAAGCCAGCGATTTGGGCTTCTTCATTTTCGCATACATAAATCTCTTTGGCTGTCGTAAAAAAGCCATAAGGATCTTTCTCATGCTTGTCTACAAGTTGATCTATGAGTTTATTATCCTCAGTATGACCATCGTAGAATGTAGACAAAGCAGAAAACCAAGGTGACAGGATTGCATAATCGTCACTAGAGTACAGTCTAACTTTCATTTTAGTACCTCCTTTTATTTAAATGTGAAAAAATAGTTTACACGATTTCCAAGAAAACAACTCCATATTGGTGTTGCTCGGTAATAGGATAAAACGTTTCATACACTTTAACAGCATTTTCTATATTGTCAATACCTGGTACAGCATGCGTAAACGGAATAACATCAAATGCTTCCTTAAATGTACCAAACACGTGTATAGCCTTGAGTTTCTTTTCGATTCGATCTCCCGCATCATTTACAAAAACAATCTTCTCTCCAATTGAAAGAAGTCTATATTTCTCTTTTGCAAGCCGGCCTTCAACAGTTTTTTCACCAGCCCTAATTGCTTTAAAATAAATATCTTGAAGATGTAATTCCATAGCTACACTATACTATTCTATTGCTCCAAATCAAACGTTTCGTCGATGCGAATCTGTTCAACGAATTCTGGAACGTGAGAAACGAGAATCATGGCGCCTTCGTATTGATCGAGGGCTTTGGCAATAATAGGCAAATGACGGAAGTTGATGTGGTTTGTCGGTTCATCAAGGATAAGCAATCCTGGTTTCTGAAGGAGTAAACCAGCAAAAGCAACAAGACCTTTCTGCCCTTCTGAAAGTTTTCCGATCTGGGTGTAAACCAAACCACCAGTGATAAGGAATCCTGCAGCAACAGCTCGGATGCGTTCTTCGTTAATTTTCTCACCAGAAGCTTCGAGAGATTTTGCCAATGATTGAAAAACTGTGTCTTTGAAATCAAGCGTTGAGAAATCTTGGCGATAGTAACCGACACGAATGCCTGGCTGGATAACGGCGCCAGCCGAAGTACCACTGGCTAATTTTTCGAGCAGCGTAGATTTGCCGATACCGTTCGGACCCTTGAGGAGTAAGTGCTGGTTTCGGCGAAGCTTGATGTTCGCTTTTGATTCAACGATCTTATGATTCTTCATTCTCGTGAATGAAGTGATAGAAATGATATCTCCCTGAAGATCAGGCTGACTTGGGATTTGAAATGCCTTGATGACTTTGTCTTCCCTGCGCACATCCACCATTTCGTCTTCAAGTTCTTCTGCCAAATCGCGCATGCGCTTTGCCACCAATCGCAATCGGCCTCCTTTGTGAGCGAATTCATTTGCTTTGTCTTTCTTGGCCTGGATCTGTTTCGCCAGCTGTGCGTTCTTCATGTTTTCCTTTTCCACGCGAGCAGTGATGTCTTTGACCACGTCGAAATAGTTACCGACATAGTTTTCAATCTTCTTGGTATAGACATCGAGGTAGATGACGCCTTCAGTAAATGAATTCAAGAATTCTGCGTCGTGAGAAATAACCACCACAGTCTTTTTGTAGTTCTGGAGAAATTCTGTCAGGTGTGCAATGCCGGCTTTGTCCAAATTGTTTGTCGGCTCATCGAGTAAGAGCAAATCAGGATTTTGAATCAGCGCCGATGCAAGCAAGAGACGTGCCTGCTGGCCACCTGAGAATGTGCGGATGATTCGGTCGTGAATCTTTTCGTGGCCGACGAGGTGGACCACTTCGAGCACCTCATCGATACGAGGATCGATATCATAGACTTTCTTTGGGAAACATTTCTGAAAAAAATCTCGGACGGTCAGATCAAGCTCATCGCGCGGAATCACCTGTCGCCCAACGGCAATAGTTGTTCCATTCACAATATTGATCGTGCCATCTTCCGGTTCCAAGGCGCCTGAAATAAGCCCAAAGATCGTGCTTTTGCCTGCACCGTTCTGACCCATAAGCGTCAGCTTGGCACCGCGGCGTATAATAAAATCAACCTCGTCGAGGATTGGTTTTGTTTCGATATGATGGAACGACACTTGGTCGAACCGGACGATTGCTTCACCTTTTGACATGAGTGCACTGACTATAGCATAAAAATCATTTTTTGCTCGTTTTTTTCTTTTTCGCTCCAGCGATCAGTTTCAGTTTCTCAGCCCTAGTTAAACGTTTCAATGCCGCTTCCCTGCTTCGCGCCGCACCGAGTGATTCGCAATTTTCCGAATACACCAAAACCACCGGCCGGCGAATCTTCGTATAATGCGCGCCGGATTTTGAAGTATTGTGCTGCACCAATCGGCGTTCGAGATCGTTTGTGCTGCCAGTGTAGAGCGAACCGTCGGAGCATTTGAGGATGTAAGTTGAAAACATTGCGAATGATCTACTTATCCAAGCTTGGCTCAAATTCAGAAAAAGTTACTCCTTTTGGGTAGTTATCGAGAGCGGATTTAACCGATGGGACAATATTTTCTGGCAACGCTTCTAATGGAAACCAATCCAGAGCATCGCATTTGTTTTCCTCCATGTTTTTCACTTCTCCGGTATAGCGACTTGCTGTAAAGTAAAAATCAATATAGATGTTCATACGATGCATAGTGTGAACCAGTTTCAAATCCTCAGGATTAAGTTGAATGTTTATTTCTTCCTTTGTCTCGCGCACCATTGCCTGAACAACAGTTTCGTCTGGATCCAAATGTCCTGATGGAAGACTATAATTTCCATCTTGCCATCCTGTGTTAAGCCGACGAGCTAAAAGCACTTTATCTTCCTTGATTAAAATGAGATATACAGCAACTTTGAGTTTATGACGATCCATATGGAAATTGTAACATTTTTATTTTTTATTCATCACCGTAATAGTGATCTGCAAGACTGTGGCAAAAGAAACCCAGAGAAGGTACGGAATATTGGCATAGATAATCCAAGCATATGTCGGAGCACCGGTTTCGATATGCTGCTTCAGGCCGAAAGCGTACAGCGCATACAAGGCCCAGATCAGCGTACCGAGTACGAGCAAAATATCGATTGCAGCGAGGAGATTGTTTTTGAGGCCAAACTGAAGCGGAGTAAAAGAAAAGTTAAAGACGAGATTGAGCACAAACGGCAACGCTACGATCCAAGGTATTTCCCTGATCCAAGCTTTGTAAAAAACTGTGCCGAATGTAACTGCAATTATTGCGTAGAGCACCGTCCACACCGGACCAAAAAGCCAGCTCGGCGGTGCCCAGGTTGGTTTGAGTAATGTTTGATACCAGGTATATGTGTTCATATATGTTTGTATGTTATTCGCAGTTTCTATATACACCAACTGTACCAGTATTTAGATCGACTTTCCAGTCTATGATATACAAAAAGGCGCCTCCGTAGGAGGCGCCTTCACTAACCGATTATTTTGCCTGATAACTAACAACTATTTTGTCTTTATCTCGAAGCGGTGTATTTTCATAGGTATCAACCTTCTGGCCGTTTACCGTCACTACGATCTCAGTATTTTCACTTACAGTAGCATCAATCAATTTTGTGCTGGAAAAATCCTTGCCCCAGACTGCAAAGAAATCTCCGAGCACAAAATCTTTTTTAATCGGCGCTTCAACATGGATAACGCCTTTTTCGTCGTGGGTATGAATGGCTGTCATGCCATTTGCTTTCACACCAAGGTTCTGTGGAATTGACACTTCAGCACTATTGATAAAGATCGCGAGCTCAGGATGAATATGATATTCGGTCGCCATGTCTGTTGTCGATCGCAGGGCGACTTCCCGGCTTGTCATACGTTCCAGCTCGGCTTTTTCTTTCTGCACGGCAGATCCATTCCAATATACGAGGCCTGCAATAATGGCTATGCTGCCACCAACCACAAGTAAGACTCCTTTCATATATTAGTTGTTATCCTTATAGTCCTGACCATACCATTCCTTGAGCCACGCTTTCATCTGATTTATTTCGCCTGTCTGAGCTGAAATGATTGCATTTGCCATTGTCTTGATTTCTGAATGCTTCGCGTTCTTGAGGGCAGCCTCGGCCATCGCCACGGCGCCTTGGTGATGCATGATCATTTCCTTGATAAACGCCTCATCGAATGCATCGCCAGTCTTGCCTGCAAGGCCTGCCATCATGCCACTCATTGCACCATCCATACCCATCATACTGCCATTACTCATCATCTGTCCGTCACCCATCATATGCACGCCGGCCGGAAGAGTGGTCTGGGTCTCTTTGCCCGAACTAATAAGCCATCCAACAAATATTCCAATAACAAGAAAGACTACACTAAACATAAGCACACTGTTTTTATTTTCCATATAGATATAGTTAGAAATTGATAAACTGAATGTAGATCGTATTATGGAATTTTAGGATTAAGTATTCCCCGGGAAAACAATTCCAAGTAAGGTGAACGCTGCCGTCCCCGCTGTCGTCGCACATACACAGGCAAGGGGTCTTTGTTGCGCTCTCGCCAGACCACAAATATAGAAACAACGATCAGGAGCACGATTGTTGGGATCAGTGCACGGACCATATCCTGCCAAGCGGCAATGTGCGCGGAAAAATCCATCGTGCACATAGATTGCTGGCCAATTGCATATGGACAGTCTGACATGCTAACACCGCGGTGAGACATATGCCCTGCCAGTATGAACAGACTGCAGACACTCAATGCAACATATGCAACGAGGATCCAAATACCAAGCAATGTTTTTGACCACGCATGTTCCATATATCTAGTATACAAGTTTTTACGCCCTTATAAAATATGTCTTCGCAACATAACGGCATTTATTGCCACAATGATCGTTGAGAGCGACATAAATACTGCGGCTATGGCAGGATTGAGCATAATGCCTTGGGTATAGAGTACGCCTGCGGCAATCGGCATAGCAATCACATTGTACCCAGTAGCCCAGAAAAGATTCTGGATCATTTTTGCATATGTCAGTTTCGACAAGCGGATAATTTTTGGAATATCTCTTGGGTCGCTTTTAACAAGAACGATTCCTGCCGATTCGATTGCCACATTTGTTCCAGCACCGATTGCAATACCGACATCAGATTGGGTAAGTGCGGGCGCGTCATTGACGCCATCCCCTACCATGGCAACTTTGTTTCCTTTTGACTGAAGCAACTTTACCGTTTCAGATTTTTCATGCGGCAATACTTTGGCAAAATATTCATCAAGCTCAAGTTCCTTTGCCACCCATGCGGCCACATCTTCCGCATCGCCAGTAACCATTGCAGATTTGATACCCATTTCTTTGAGTTTCAAAATCGCTTCTTTTGATTCAGGTCGGATCACATCGGCCAAAACAATACTTCCCACAAGTTCTTTTGCTTTTATAACATGCACGACAGTCTTACCCTGTTTTTCAAGTTCAGCTACCTTCTGCTTGTACGCTTCATTGAAAGAAGCGCCGAAATCAGCAACGAGTGATTCGTTTCCAATTGCCACATCTCCATTTTCTATTTTTGCTTTCGCTCCCTTTCCTGGTACACGTTCAAAATTTGATATTGGCAGAGTTGAAATCTTCTTTTCATTGGCATACTTATTCATTGCCTTTGCCAGTGGATGTTCTGACTGACTATTAACCGAAGCAGCAAGCTTCACAACATCTTCTTCTGAATGGTTTGAATTCGTAAGAACAGCATCTACACCAAATTCTCCTTTGGTCAGCGTTCCAGTCTTGTCGAAGAGGACGATATCGACATTTCGAGCAGCTTCAAGCGACAGTCGCTTGCGGATGAGCAGTCCATTTCTTGCTCCCATAGTCGTAGAAATTGACGCGACAAGCGGGACAGCAAGACCGAGCGCGTGAGGGCAAGCAATGACAAGCACTGCTACAACCCGCTCGATGGCAAACGCCGCACTTTGTCCAACAGAGAGCCAAATAACAAGAGTGAGGATGGCTGAACCGACAGCTAAGATGGTGAGCAAAAAAGCTGCTCGGTCTGAGAGTATTTGCAAGCGAGACTTAGACGCTTCAGCATCAGCAACCAGGCGCATGATGCCAGCAAGGAATGTTTTTTCACCAACATTTGTTACTCGGACCGTCAGACTGCCATCGCCATTGATTGATCCGGCAATGACTTGTTCTCCGACATTCTTTGAAATTGGTTTTGATTCACCGGTGATGATTGCCTCATTGAGCTCCGATCGGCCTTCGATAATTTCTCCATCAGCCGGAACTTTAGCGCCAGGTCGAACAAGAACAGTGTCCTCTCCTTTGAGTTCGTGCACAGGAACGGTAACAATTTTGCCGTCGCGAATAACATCAGCAGTATCGGGAAGCAGTTTTGCAAGTTCATTAAGTGCTCCTTTTGTCCCCTGTACGGCACGCATTTCGATCCAGTGACCAATGAGCATGATTGCGATCAGTGTTGCCAACTCCCAAAACAGATTCATACCTCCCTTGAAAGTTGTATATACGCTGTATGCATACGCAGCAGTGATTGCAATGGCAATGAGTGTCATCATGCCCGGAAGCTTTGCCTTGAGCTCTCGATACGCGCTCTTGAGAAATACTCCGCCGCCGTAGAAGTAAATGATTGAGCCGAGAACCAGTATACAAAGATCTACTCCCATAAAACGCGGTGCATTCCACTTGAACGCAATCATGAAAATTTCCGAATATAGAAGTATCGGTATGGTAAGCGTAAGGGTAACATAAAACTTCTTTAGGAAATTCTCGGTGTGATGTCCTTCATGCTTGTCGTGCACATGCTCGGGCTGCTTCGCCTGCTGTGGCGTGTCTTGATGATAGCAATGTGAATGGTCCATGTTATTTTCGTTTTAAACGATACACTTTGAGTATTTCATCCGTTGCTTTGGTTGTTTGACCTTTTTTAATCTGGTCAATAACACAATGCCCGAGATGCGATTCCAAAAGTGAATCTTCTACATTTGATAATCCTTGCTTAACGGCCGAGGTCTGTGTGATAACGTCGATGCAATATGCTCCCTCTGCTACCATCTTTTGAAGACCGCGAACCTGCCCCTCAAGAATCTTGAGTCTCTGAATGATTTTTTCTGTACCTGTTTTCATGTCTAAAGCATATACCCCCTAGGGGGTATTGTCAATGTTGCCCCGCAACTATAAAAAGCACCCTTTCAGGTGCTTTTTATTTAGTGTGCTGCGGGGCTTAGATGAAGTTAGAACTGCACTAATGACCATTTCGGACCTAGATCGGTTCGCTTTTGTGGCAAAATGGCAGGCCGTTACTCAATAAAGCACTGTTTTACTTAGCTAATGCAAGCTGGTGCAAGATACGGCACGGTTCTACGATGCGAGGATCAATGATGTTGTAGTATCCATTCAATCCTTCACGTCGGACCGTAACTAGGTCAGCATGGCGAAGGAGGGCTAAATGTTGGGACACATTGGCTTTTGGAATACCGAGGGTCTTTACGAGATCTTCTACTGACATCTCCTGCTCGCGGAGAAGGTTCAAAATCTCAAGGCGCTTAGGATTGGCGAGGATCTTGTACGTTTCCGCGTTACGGCGATAGGCAGTTCTTGGCAAGGGCTGCTTTATTTTTTTGGAGAGTTTTTTGGTAGGCATACTAGTTTCAAAAGTAT
>CAZHUT010000017.1:0-14847 GCA_964535545.1 uncultured Candidatus Saccharibacteria bacterium
TGGATGGTGGATGAATTCGAAAAGATTTCAGGTGACAAGACCGGCGCCACATTTACCGGCAAGCCGCTCGACAAAGGCGGTTCAGCGGGTCGCGGTCCAGCAACAGGACTTGGTGGTTTTTATGTATTCGATGTGCTTCGCGCAAAATACAACATCCCAGAATCTGCAACAGTAGTTATTCAGGGCTTCGGAAATGTCGGCGGCAATGCAGCTGAAATTTTTTCTGCGCACGGCCACAAAGTGATTGCTACTTCAGATTCAAAGCATGCAATCGTCAAAGAGGATGGTTTGGATATTAAAGCTTTGAACGAATACAAGAAGGCAAACGGCACCCTCGATGGTTTCCCAGGTTCACGAACTATCACAAACGCAGAACTTCTTGAGTTGCCGTGTGATGTACTGATTCCAGCTGCGCTTGAAAACCAGATCACCAAAGACAACGCGGCAAATATCAAGGCAAAATTTATTCTTGAACTCGCCAACGGCCCACTCACCACTGATGCCGATGAAATTCTTTTATCACGAAACATTCCAGTTGTTCCAGATATTCTCGCCAATGCCGGCGGTGTAACTGTTTCAACATTTGAATGGGAACAGAATCTCAAGAATGAAAAGTGGACAGAAGAGGAAGTGAACACAAAACTCAAAACAATCCTCGACGCGCAGTCGCACACTATCCACGAAAAAGCAGTTAGCCTCAAGACCGACCTTCGCCGCGCGGCGTTCGTTGTGGCGCTCGAACGTATCTCGAAAGCGATGGGATACTAGGATTGAAGTCCTCGGAGAACGCTGTCGGTGTACTTTTCTCACTCCGCGTTGCTCCGCGAGAAAGAGCACACCTTCGCGCCCGAAGCTGCTCTCGTCCATAGAAGCAAAGACCGATACTCTTTACCGTAAGAGTATCGGTCTTTTGCCACATATGGTGTATTAGATGCTCAGGGCGCGAAGTGACACTTTCGGGCGCGGAGTTTACGGAGTCGACCAAAGTGTCACGGCAGCGCTCTCCGAGAACTTGATTCCAAACAACGTCTAACAAAAAAACCACCTTTCGGTGGTTTTTTTGTTAGACAGATTTTACTCGAAGGTTCGTCTGTTTATCCTTATTGATCTTTGGAAGCTTGATAATGAGTAAGCCATGCTTTTCGGTTGCTTCAGCTTCTTCAGTTTCAACTTCTGCCGGAAGGGAAATGGTTCGTGAGAATGAGCCCCAGTAGAGTTCGCGAGCAAAGAAATCCTCATCATTCACAACTCGTGCCTGTTCGCGCTTGCCGCGGATAGTGATCATATCGCGAGTAATAGTGATATGGAGGTCTTCAGGTCGGACACCGGCAACCATTGTTTCGACATAGATGTCGTTCTGTGTTTGGTAGACATCAACGGTGAGCTGGCCTTCTTCGGCTTCTTCTTCCATCCAATTGTCGCGTTCCTGTTTTACAGGTTTTGCGTTATTTGGAACAACAACTTTTTTATTAGGCGAAAGGGCAACTTCAACTTCATCTTCGAAGTCGTCTTCGAGACTGACGCTGCCTGTTAATCGTTCAAAGAAAGATCGTTTTTTTGACATACAATTTAAGATTGTGCCGCGACGCGCTTGGCATGAGTAACTCGGATGCTGCCTTCATACATCTCATAGCTCATACGTCGGACTTTTTCAAACACTAGGATGCTGATAATGGATACAACCCAGAGAACTGCGAATACCTGTAAGAAATTTTCTCCGTTATTCTTCATTATAAAAAAGTTAAAGACCGAGTGCAAGCTGACTGCGAAAATGAAGCCGACGATTACTGACCCCAAACGAACAATACTGTCTTGGAAGAACGCCAGGCCCATCATCAAACCAATGAATCCTGTCGTGATCGAGTGGAGTAATGTCGAACCAAGAAAACGGAGGTTGGTTGTAAGTAGTGTCACCGTCGTGTCTTGCAATCCTACCGGTCGAACAAGGTAAAGGGTATTTTCAAATGCGGCAAAACCAAGTGCTGCCGTCATGCAGTAGATAGGATAATCAATCGGTTCCTGGCAGTATCGTGATGCAAGGGCAATAATGCCGAATGCAGCGAACTTCAGAAACTCCTCGCAGACTGCCCAGGCAGTGATCAGTGTCATCTGATCTGTAAACAAGGTTTCCATAAATCTTTCCAGTGGAACAACCAGAACAACCATGATCATTCCGGTGATAAATGTGAGTGCCACCAAGCCAAGAGGCGGTTTCTTGATATCGTCTTCCTTGATCCAGTACCAGAGCCAAATAACTGCCGGCAAGGTACCGCTCACAAGAGCAAAGAGGAGTGTTGCTGGATCTTGCGCAAAACTAGGATTCATATGTTGGCCACTTGGTTACCATTAAGAGTCGACCGTCTGTTGGAAGCGCACTCCAAATTTCTTCGGTGACGAATGGCATAAGTGGGTGAAGGAGCTTCAGCAGGTCATACAGCACGTGCAAGAGCAACTGCGCGCGCGAAGCTTTTTCCTGTTCACTACCTTCTGCAAATATCTTTTTACTATCTTCCAAAACCTCAGAAGCAAGCGTA
The DNA here is from genome assembly GCA_964535545.1 of uncultured Candidatus Saccharibacteria bacterium. GTDB lineage: Bacteria > Patescibacteriota > Minisyncoccia > Phycocordibacterales > UBA9973 > DALYCO01. The sequence continues at coordinate 2,535 of CAZHUT010000017.1, forward strand.
TTCCAAGCGTAGTGATACAGCTTTTCAGAGACGAGATGGAATTTGTAGTCGTTGTATTCCTCAGTGATTTCCTTTTTGAATGCGTTGAATTCTTTCATGAGCGCTGCATCCTTTTCACTCCAGGCGGTAAATGTTTCATCACGAGTGATGTGTTCAGTGCTGGAAAGAATGAAGCGGGTGATATTCCAGAGTTTGTTGGCGAAGTTTTTGTAGCCTTTGATTTTGTCTTTTGAAAGCGCCAAGTCTGTACCTGGAGTGTTTCCCACAACAAGTCCCATGCGAAGGGCGTCGGCGCCAAATACGTCGCAGATATCAATTGGACTGATAACGTTTCCTTTAGACTTACTCATCTTTTGGTTCTTCTCATCGTTCACCATTCCGTGAAGATAGACATTATGAAAAGCTACTTCATTTCGAAGGTAGAGGGCAAAAATAACCATGCGCGGAATCCACTTGAAGATGAGGTCTCGACCAGTTTCCATTACGCTGGTTGGGTGATAAACATCTACATCTTTTGAATCAGGGTAGCCGAGGGCAAGCAATGTCCATTGACCAGAAGAGAACCACGTATCAAAAGTGTCCGTATCTTTTACTAAATCGCCACCGCAACTACAGCTGGAAAGTGTATCCTCAAGATCAGAGTAACCCTTTTTACAGAGAACGCAGATTTTTGCCGGGATAGGGATACCCCAAACAATCTGGCGGGAAATATTCCAGTCAATTGTATTTTCCATCCAGTACCGGAAAATCTTTTCATAATTGTCAGGAATGAATCTGATCTTTCCTTGATTAACTGCTTCAAGTGCTCGATCAGCCAGCGGTCGCATTTTCACAAACCACTGATCCTTGATCTGTGGTTCGATAACGGTGTTGCATTTATAGCAGACCTTCACGTTATGAACATAGTTTTCGTCGATTTTTTCTACAAGACCCTTCTGTTGCAGTTTTTCAATGATGAGCGGTCGGGCTTTTGAGATGTGTTGTCCAGCAAATTCTCCTGCAATCGGGAGAAGTTTGCCTTTCCAGTCAATAACTTGCTCCTTGTCCAATCCATGCCGTTCAGCAATTTCAAAGTCAGCTTGGTCGTGCCATGGAGTAATCGTCATAACTCCAGTGCCGAATTCCATATCTATTGCATTATCCTTGATTATAGTTGCGGTGATCGGGCCGTTAATCCATTCAAGATCTATTTTTTGACCATCATTATATTCGGCATATCGAGCATCATCTGGATGCATGACCACATATTTATCACCGAACTTTGTTTCCGGTCGAGCCGTTGCGATGGTGAACGGACCGTATTTGAGATAATACAGCGCATCTTTCTTCTCTTGAAATTCAGTTTCCACATCAGACAGGGAGGTCTGGTGCTTCGAGCACCAGTTTACGATTCGGTCTCCTCGATAGACCAAATCATCCTTAAACATTTTGTCGAAGGTCTGTTGAACGGTTTTAACTATATCCGGGTCAAGTGTGAATTTTTCTCGTGACCAATCGCATGATGCGCCGAGTCGGCGAACATCATTTTCCATGTGTTGCTTGCTTTCAATAGTGAAGTCGTAGATTTCCTTATAGAGCTGTTCCGGAGGCATCTCGAAACGTGAGCGGCCTTCCTTCTCAAGCTTTCGTTCGTATACAATCTGGGTTTCGAAACCTGCATGATCAGCACCAGGTACCCACAACGTTCGCTTGCCTTGCATGCGATTGAAGCGGGTCATAATATCTTGAACCGTTACGAAGAGCGCATGGCCTGCGTGAAGACGGCCGTTAGCATTTGGGGGAGGCATGATAATGCTAAATGGCTCTGCTGAGTCATTCGTAATACCAGCCTTAACGCATTCATCCGGATTAAAAAAGCCGCTGGCCTCCCAGCGTTTGTAAATAGCACTTTCAACGCTGCCCGGGTCATACGGTTTCAAAAACTTCTCAGGAATCTGTGGGTAGGGTTCCATATGCCAAAACTATATCATATATGCTATATTTGCCAAAATTGACCTAATAAATACTTTATGTTTAAATAATGAAAATATAAGAGATGAATAATTACGTGAAACCAATACCTCGATGGAAGAGACTTGAAATGACCCTAAACAACTTCAGGGAGCAGGGTCCATTTTCTACCTTTGACCAAATCAATGAAGCTTTCATTGTTACATTCGATAACATAGAAATATCAGTATCCGCACACAACAAAAAGGTCAAACCTTTCTCGGTTGATGAAAAAGAGGCAACATATATGAGTGTTCCCTCAGCTATCCAACATTCGAGACACAAGAGTATCTATTTCGCACTTGCAACTGGGCATATAATTCTATTTACCGAATGGGGTTCATTTGCTATCTATCACAGGATAGAGGGTGTCTTTGATGAATTGGAATTATACAAAGAGAGCGAACTCAGCAAGCCACTATTTATGAAAGCAAGTGCATGCAAACGCAACATTTGGGGCGAACACATGCCCGAACTCTATAGATTTTATTAACAAAATATACAACTAACTTAACTTCATATTTCCCTCAGCCTTAATGGTTCGAGGGAACTTTTTTTTGCGCAATGAAAGCATATAACCCGCGAGAGCAATCATGAGTGCATTATCACGAGAGAGGATCCCAGTAGGGAAATGAATCTTCAGATCCTTGTCGAATTCCTTGCCTCGGCGAGCGAATTCTTCCCGCAGCATTCGATTTGCTGCAACACCGCCGCCGACAATGATTTCTTTGGCCTTAAATTTCTGAACAGCTTTGAGTGTTTTTGTGATTAAAACTTCAACAATAGCGTCTTCAACTTCACGAGAAAGATCTTTCTTCTGTGTGTCTGATAATGCCTTACCTAGATCACGGATGGTGTAGAGGACGGCAGTCTTCAGACCGGAGAAAGAAAAATCAAAATCACCTGAATGAATCATCGGACGAGGAAATGAAAATTCAGAAAAGGCCAATGTATCACGGCCTTCTTTTGCTAAGCGAGAAATTTCAGGACCTCCAGGATATGGCAGACCGAGCATGCGGGCGATCTTATCAAATGCTTCGCCGGCAGCGTCATCGCGAGTAGCGCCAATCAATTTATACTTACCAATATCTTTAATTAAAACGAGTTCAGTATGTCCGCCTGAAACCAGGAGGGCAAGAGAAGGAAAGGTGAATGTACTTTTTGTAATTGAAAATTTTGCATCATTTGAAACAGCGACAGAGAGCATGTGGCCCTCCATGTGATTTGTTGGGATGATTGGAAGATCAAAAAGAAATCCAAGTGCTCGGGCAAAATTAATGCCTACCCAGAGCGTTGGTTCAAGGCCCGGGCCTGTGGTGACAGCAAGCAGATCAATTTTTGGAATTTCATACGTAGCATAAAAATCCACTAACTCATTGATCATTTCTGGTTCGCGGATGAGCAACTTGGTCAGCTTTTCTAACTCTTTCGGCGTGAGATCTTTCTGTTTCTTTCTTTTTTTTAACAGCTTTGCTTTATCGAGTGCCAGCACAAAAAGCGGCACGATATTTTTTGCATGCTCGCGCTTGGCCATGGCAGGGAAGACGCCGCCATATTGCTGGTGTAATTCAATTTGTGAACTAATTTCATTCACAAGTGTTTCAAAATTGATTCCAGCTTTAGTTTTTTGCGCCTTCAAAACGGCGATGCCAGTGTCATCGCATGAAGACTCAATACCAAGTATAATTTTTTCTTTCGAAGCAGCCATTTTACATTCCTTTTAGTACTTTGATACGTGCGCCGATTGAATTGAGACGCTCTGCAATTTCAGCATAACCGCGCTTGATTGAGTAGACGTTTCGCAATGTTGAAGTTCCTTCAGCTGCAAGCATAGCAATCAAAATAATTGTTGCCGGACGAAGCGCTGGAGGGCAGACAACCTGAGATGCTTTGAGTTTCGTCGGGCCATTTACATATGCGCGATGCGGATCGGCCAACATGACATTTGCTCCAAGACGATTGAGTTCAGTGAAATAAATCGCGCGGTTTTCCCACATCCAATCATGAATGAGCGTCGTACCTTCAGCCTGAGTAGCGATCGGAACGAAGAACGGCAAGTTGTCAGTGTTAATGCCAGGATATGGAAGGGCATGGATTTTTTCTTCAGGCGCCTTCAGAACAGATGGCATGATCGTGATGTCCACGAGATCTGTTTTGCCATTATATGACTTGTAGTAATTCGTCTGTGTAAACTTCACACCCATATCTTCGAGCGTAATCAATTCACGACGAAGGAAATCAATCGGGCAGCGAGTAATCGTCAGTTTTGATTTTGTTGTCACCGCAGCAGCAATCCACATCATTGATTCGATTGGATCTTCGCTGTTTGAGTATTCAAGTGCGCGGTTAATGTTGTCGAGGCCGCGGACGCGAAGTGTCGTTGAGCCAATGCCTTCGATTGAAACACCGAGAGATTCAAGGAAGAAACAAACATCCTGAACCATATAGTTTGCCGGAGCGAAGCGAATGATTGTTTCTTCAGGAATCTGTGCCGCAAGGAGGAGGATATTGACCGTTGCCATATCGCTTGATTCATACAATGTTACATCAGCGCCATGGAGTTTGGTGTGGCTGATTTCATAATCAGTTTCAGTCGTCTTGATCTTGAGACCCATTGCTTCGAGTCCTGCCTGATGAGCTTTGATCGTGCGTTTGCCCATTTTGCATCCGCCAGAGTGAGGGAGGTTGAATGCCTTAAGTTGCTTACCGAGGGCGCCGAAGAGATAGAGCGAAACGCGGATCTTCTTCGCCACGTCGCCGTCCATATGCTTGAGATCAAATGTTTTTGGCGGAGTGATTTTGAGTGAATTCTCTTTGACCCACTGCACGTCAACGCCGATGGACTTGAGTAATTCTACTTGTCGAAATACTTCTTCGATCTTTGGAATACCGTGCAGTGTGGTTGGGGCCTTGTTAAGCAGGGCAGCAGGAATAAGCGCCACTGCGCCGTTTTTGGAGAAATTGGTTTCAATTGAACCGGAGAGCTTGTGTCCGCCTTCGATCTGGAAATCTACTGAATCGTCAGAAAGGGACATGATCTTGTGGTCGAGGACTTCGCTGATCTTGCCGAGCTGGTCTACAGTCAGGTTCTGACCGCCGCTTTCCATGCGAGCTACAGCGCTTTGAGATGTGCTTAATGCCTTGGCAAATTCTGCCTGAGTCATGCCTCTCTGCTCGCGAAGTTTTTTGATGAGGAATCCGACCTTCTCTTGCTCACTAGTATCTTTTTTAGACATGTTGTTTATTTTATATCATATATGATATAATTGCAATATGCTCCACATCCAAGAAAACAAAGACCTTTCGAGCTTATCCACATTCAGATTGAAAGGTACTGCTCGTTATTTTGCTCAAATTACAGACAAATCAGATATTGCTGATGCGTATGCCTTTGCCGAATCCCACGCCATTCCGGTGGTTATTATTGGCGGTGGTTCAAACACTATCTTTGCTGAGCCACAACTTGAAGCTTTGGTTCTTCAAATTGCCATTCCAGGATTTGAGCAGGTTGGTGATGCCAGCCCGACAACGACTATCTTTCGTTTTGGTGCCGGAGAAGTGTGGGATTCGGTTGTAGAACGTACCGTTGCTCTCGGCTACTCAGGCATCGAAGCTCTTTCAGCAATTCCTGGATTTGTCGGCGGTACTCCCGTTCAAAATGTCGGCGCATATGGACAGGAAGTAAGCAGTACTATCATGTCACTCGAAGCGTATGACACTGCGCTTGGCGGTTTCGTCACTTTTATGAACGAAGACTGCAGATTTCAATATCGCGATAGTTACTTCAAAGGCGAAGGAAAGGGAAGATACGTGATCGTTTCAGTTGATTTTCTTCTGTCTAAAAATAAACCAGAAATTCCAAAATATCCGGGCGTGGCTGAATACTTCACAAGGCACAACATTACTGACCCGACGTTGCTCGACATTCGCAACGCAATTATCGAAATCCGCAAAACAAAACTTCCAGATCCAAAAGAAATTGCTTCAGTCGGATCATTTTTCAAAAATCCATTTATTCCAGCTGAGCAGGGTTTGATTCTGAAAGCAAAATTTGAAAAGGCAGTTATTTTTCCCGTTGACGAATCAACGGTCAAAGTCGGTGCCGGTTGGATGCTTGAAACACTTGGCTATCGCGGCAAAGATTTTGGCACACTGATGTGCTATCCGGGCAATGCCATGGTCATTGTGAATAAGGGAGAGGCTACTGTTGAGCAGTTAAAAACACTCGTTGCTGAAATTCAGCAGAGAGTGCTTGAAACATTTGGAGTTCAAATCGAACCGGAACCTATTTTTGTGGAGTAACGCCTCGTTTCGCCAATTCTTCGAGAATAATCTGTACAACTTGCTGTAGGTTATTTTTGTTTGAATCGATGACTATGTCAAAGTGGTTTGGATCGTTCAAGTCGTCGATGTGATAGTAAGCCTGGAATCGCTCGTAGATAGAAGCCTCGCGTTCAAGACTTTCTGTTTTTGCTTGCTCGAATGTTTTTCCTTCGCGAGCTGCAATGCGTTCAAATCGCGCGTCGCCAGGACAGATGAGACAGATCTTGATTGAGTCGGGGATGAAGTGCCACGCCAATCGTGATTCGAAAATAAACTTGTCATGTGTTTGTCCGTATTCTGTTGTTTTATCATCAAGCTTCTTGTCGAAGTTTGGATCTTTTTCGCAGACTTCCTTTTCGAATGCGTTCAAGTCGTCATAACCCGCTTCCTTGGCCATATCACGGAACATGTTGCCAGTTGAACGAAATTCATAACCCAAAGCTTCTGCAACCAGTTTTGCGGTTGAAGATTTCCCAGTTCCAGCGAGTCCAAATAAGGTTATTTTTGCCATGTGTGGTTTAAGAATACATGAATATTGTTGCTTTTTCAACGAGATTGACAATATACAAATTTGTGCTATAAAAATAACAACGTTCTAAACCCGATTGTTTTACCTTAAAACCCGAACACAATGAATTTTTCGCTTGCAGAAGTAATTATTATTATTGTCTTAACCCTTATTGCTCTGTATTTCATCATCATTAAACCCAGAAAGGATTTGTTGGAAAAGCTAAGTATTACTTCAAAAATTGTGGCAGATTTGAAAAACGCCAAAACTGCGAAAGATTTTCTTGCCATCCGTACTGAAATGAGAAAGCATCCGATGTACCACACATTTTTGTATTACAAATGGGCGTATGCAGTTTCAGGCCGTATAAAAGAGATGCATGAAGAAATTAAACACCCTAAAATGCCATCACCAATGCTGGGCGTACTTTCCATTATGCCGCTGTTCAATTTTCTGGCTCAAATTAACGACCCGCTTGATCCTGTCGAACGTGCAGTTCTCAATAAAATTACAAGCAAGGAAAATGGCGTGCAGGTAATGTACGGAAATATTTTTGACTGATTTTGTTCTCATAACCCTCGGGCCAGCAATGGTTCGAGGGTTTTTTATTTACATCGCCCCATGCCCATCCACCTTCGCATCTTCTTTTGTTTTTGTTGGCAAGAAGATTCCGCGACAAGCAGTGCTGCGGTGACGACAAGGCACGGTGTTAGTCATTCCTGAAACCAGTCCTGTGTTGTACTCGGATCGAGCTGTTTTGCAAAATGCATGGTATTATAGGCTCATTCATGAATTCATGTTCGTCATCTTTCATCGCTCGAGCCAAAACGGCAATCGACACAGCGGATGTCATTTCGTTTGATATTTTCGACACATTGCTTATCCGGCCCTATGTTCGTCCATGGGATCTGTTTCGTCATCTGGAAGAGCGGGAATCGGCCACCGGTTTTGCTGTGGCACGCGTTTTTGCCGACATCTATGCCAAGCGCTGGAAATATCGCCACATGGAAGACATTACGCTCGACCATCTCTATTCCTTGATGCCTCAACGATTTGAAGCACTCAAATCCAAAGAGGCTGCGCTTGAACTGCAAGTACTTCGCGCCAATCCAGAATTGTCGGAAGTGTATCGGTATGCACAAGAAAAGAAAAAGCGCATTATCATTGTTTCCAATATGTATCTGTCAATTGATGTCATTGAACAATCTTTGGCTAAGAATGGTTTTATCGGCTATGAAAAATTCTATCTCTCGTCATATTTGAATAAACGTAAGTCTCTGTCGCTTTTTAATCATGTCATTGAAGATCTCGGCGTTTCTCCTCATACAATCGTTCATATTGGTGATAATACAATCGATGATAATATCAGTGCTCGGCGGGCGGGAATGAATGTTGTGCCGTACATGAAAGTACTCGATCAGTTTTTTCAGTCGCACACATCTAATGAGGCAAAAATGCAGCTGAAGCGGTTTCGATCTCAGGCATTATTGAGTATCAGCGCATCAGTCACGCTTGCGCTGGCTTCTGAACGATGGCATAGGGAAATGCTTACAGGGGAGAAATATTCATACTGGAATTCATTTGGTTATAAATACGCTGCACCGCTCATATTCTCATTTGTTCAGTTTATAAAGCAGCAGTCCTACGATGCAAATATTGAAAAAATTTGGTTTCTGTCACGCGACTGCTTCTTAGTGCAAAAAATATATCAGCTAGTCGATCCTGCAATGCCGAGCGAATACGTGTACGCTCCTCGCAAAACAGCGTTTGAATATGGCGACGGCAGCAGCAGCTCGGCTCAGGCCTACGCAACCTATATTCGACAGCTAACAGGAACGAGCACAAAGATGGCTTTGGTGGATTCCGAAACCGCTCAGTTTACAGGCCAGAAGTTTATTCAGAAGCTGCTGGGTTTTACAGTTCTCGGCTTATACTGGCAAGTTTTACTTAAGCCGCGAGGGGATACGCCATATCGTTCGTGCGTTACGGGTTCGTTTTTAAGCGGTGGCCTGTTGGAATTTATCATGACGTCACCCGAACTTCCAATTACAGAAATGCAGGGCGGTACGCCGGTATACCAGACCGATCCGTCTTCGTATGAAGTAATCCGAAGCAAGGCCTACGAAGAAATTGTTCAGGGCGGCATTGCGTTTGTGCACGATATGATTTCAGTCTTTGGCGATTTTGCACCGCGTTTTGGAGCGAAGAATATGATGAAGCGTCTAAGTACTTTTACAGCGTATCCAACCGAAGCGGACCTTACGGCTTTTGCGGCTATTTATCATTCAGCCGACGAAGATCATCGGAAATATACGCCGACTGTTGTGTACAACATTAGATTTATTGATCTGCTTCGTGAACCGAGAAAAAACTATAACGTGATCAAAGAGGCGATTTTTAGGCGGCCGTGGCAGAAGATGGTGGTGAGAGCGGGGAGAGTGTTCGAGGTGATTCGAGCACACTATCACAACTTTAAGTAAGGGATTCGCGACTACCGTCGCGGGTGCTTTTCGGTCTCGCAGAGCCTCGACATCGAAAAGCCTTTCGAATCCCTTACGCAAAAGGCGCAGGCCTTTTGCTCCCGCGCCACTCGCTTTGCTCGTGTGCGCGGTAAGGGATTCGAACCCCTGGCCTACCCCACGTCAAGGGGTCGCTCTACCAACTGAGCTAACCGCGCAAATACCCAGTAAAGATACACTAAAAACACCAGATTTTCAAGGGCTTTACAAATTTGAATGAGAGCGTACAGTTATATAAAAGCTAAATTGTGAACAGAATAATTATTACACTCAGCCTAAATGATTCCCAAATACTCAAGACATTTAACGGGGACCCAGGGGTAGATTTGTATTACTTACCAGAATCCATAATCCTTGAGCAAAAAGAAAAGGATGTATGCATGATTCCGCTTTGTATTGAGAGGCCAGAGAAGATGAAAGAAAAAGATTTTAGCGCCTATGACGCTGAAATGTATAAAGGGATAATGGAAGACCTCAAAACAATTACTGATACCGAACCCTCAGAAGAGGAAAACATTACGGTTATCATTACCGTGCCGAGTGATCATTACGAAGATTTTCTTGATGCATTTAAACTCAAGGTTGGAAAAGTGGATAATTGGGAGCTTGAAATTATCGAAGACCAAGAGACTGATGCATTTTTGCCGGCAAACCTCTGTGTTATTCCCATAGAAGTGTATGATAACCCCGGAGCAATAGGCGAAGTGGCATTCATAGCACTTGCTGAATTTTTGTACGATCTTATTTGCCAGCGTCCAAGCGTAGCAGCGATTCATGATTCATTAACGAGTCCGGAGATAAAGAAGAGACGCAAAAATACAAAGCGAAAAGAAAAACGCAAAGAAACAGTCAAAATCCCTGACCAGCTGGCTGCTGGGTTTCATGGAGAACAAAGGAACTAGATATATGCTCGATAAGTCCCATTCGTAACAGAATGGGCGATTTTTTTTGCGGAGGAGGAGAGATTCGAACTCTCGATGGGATTGCTCCCATGCCGCTTTTCGAGAGCGGTGCCTTCAACCACTCAGCCACTCCTCCGAGAGTGAAAATTGGTCGAACGTCAGGCATAATACCACTTTTACTTGAGAAAATCTAACTTTTCTGCTACTATATCCTCGTTCTAGTTGGCCCTATCGTCTAGTGGTTAGGACAGCGGGTTTTCAATCCGTTAACCGGAGTTCGACTCTCCGTAGGGTCACAGAGACGAGAAAACGCAAACTGCTTTGCGTTTTCTCGCGATTGTGAAGCCGGAGCCATGTCGCTCTGCGACAGGCGAGGCGGGGTCGCGAGTACTTAGGCTTTTATGAGCGCAGCGAAATAAAAGACTTAGTAACTCGTGACACAGAGCAAATCTATGAAAAGTGTTGAAATCATTATCTTGGCAGGTGGCAAGGGTACTCGTATGGAATCTGAAGTGCCAAAGGCTCTGACCCTACTCGAAGGTAAGCCTTTTATTCGCCATATCCTGGAAGCTGTAGAACAGTGTCAATTTCCCAATAAGCCAGTAGTGGTCGTTGGTTACAAAAAAGACATGGTTATGAAAGCACTTGAACATTCATACCGTTTTCCGTTTCAAGAAGAGCAATTGGGAACTGGTCACGCCGTAAAAACAGCTCGTCCGCTTGTTGATCCGAATACAAGCACCGTTGTTGTACTATTTGCCGACAATCCTTTTATCTCAGCAGCAACAATAAAAAAACTCGTTGAAACGCGAGAGCAATCCCAAGCAGCGATTGTAATGGGCACTGTTACTGTGCCAGATTTTGAGGCATGGCGCGCGCCGTTTTATAAAAGTTTCAGCCGTGTACTCCGTGATGATTCAGGAAAAGTCGTACGGATTGTCGAGTTTAAGGATGCGACCGAACAAGAAAAAGCAATTCGCGAAGTTAATCCATGTTACCTAGCATTTGATGCTACCTGGATGTGGCAAAAGCTTGAACAGCTTGATAATAATAATACCGCCAAAGAATATCACCTAACTGATTTACCAAAATTCGCTTTCCAAGAAGGGAAAACTATTGAAACCATTTCAGTGGACGCAAAAGAAGCGCTCGCAGCCAACTCTGTGGCAGAATTACGAGCGCTTGAGGAGGTACTCGAAACAGAATAATTATTTCGCGTGAAGATGAATATAGAGATCTTCGAGTGCCTTCACCGCATCGCCAGCAGCGATGTTGTTTTGGTGATAGAGGCCATTCGTCACGTCTCCTGCGGCCCAAATGCCGGGAACTGAAGTCTGCTGAGTCATCGGATCAACGACAACTTTATTGCCTTTATCGAGCTCAACAAAACCCTTCAAGAAATCTGTGTTTGGAATCTGGCCGATTTCAACGAAAATACCAGTAACATTCAAGTGTTCTGCTTCATTGTTTTCAAGATGAACAATATCCATGCCGTTTACAAATTTTTCACCAGTAACGGCTTTCATTTCAATATTCTTAACAATGCGCAATTTAGGATTTTTTGAAAGTTTCTCAACGGTGATTTCGTCTGCGCGGAATGTGTTGCTTCGATTCAAAAGTGTGACAGATTTGCAGTAGGCAAGGAGCTGAGCTGCTGATTCGAAAGCAGCATTTCCGCCACCAACCACAACGACATCCTGGTCAGCAAAGAGCGGCCCATCACATGAAGCACAGTAGGTGAGACCTTTGTTTTCAAATTGATCAGCGCCTGAAACATCAAGTTTGCGTCGGCCTGAACCGCTGCAAATCAAGACGCTTTTTGCCTCAAATGTTTCATTGGCATCATTCATCACCTTGAATGTTTCGCCGTTCTTTTCGATCTTCGCCACGTTCTGTCCCTCGCGAACTTCAAGTATGTCGCCTTTATATTCAAACACGTGCGCTTTCAAAGATTTTGCCAAATCAGCGCCTGAGATATGCGGCGTACCGATCCAGTTCTGAATGTCATCAGATACGGTTGATTGGCCGCCAAATTCATAGGCGAGCATTACAGTCTTTAAACGTTTTCGCGC
>CAZHUT010000017.1:14947-20207 GCA_964535545.1 uncultured Candidatus Saccharibacteria bacterium
TTATTTCTTAGGTCGTCGGAGAAAGGCAGGAACTGCACTCCAATCATCACCGGCATCATCGAGGAATGAATCATCTTCGATAACGATAGTTTCGGTAGGCTGCTTCTTGATGTACTCGCTTGTAGAAGGGAGAGAATTGTTGATTTCTTTCTTTTCCTCCTTTTCTTCTTTTGCGACTACTTTTACAGTTTCCTTAAGGGGAGCTGGTTCACGTTCGCGGTCCTGAAAGAGTGTCTTCTTTGGAAGTTCGCCTGCGAAGCCAGTAGCGATTACAGTAACCTTGATTTCGCCCTTCTTGAGACGATCATCATGAATAGTACCGAAGATAACTTTTGCATCCTTGTCGATTGCTTCAGTGATAACTTTCGCTGCTTCCTGGATTTCGTGCATGGTGAGATCGTCAGCACCAGAGATTGCAAAGAGCACGCCACGGGCACCATTGATTGAAATATCGAGCAGAGGAGAGTTGATCGCTTCAGTAGCCGCAGCAACTGCGCGGTTTTCGCCAGAAGCAGAACCGATACCCATGAGCGCAGTACCAGCATCAGCCATGATTGCGCGGATGTCGGCAAAGTCTACGTTGATGATACCAGGTGTTGTGATGAGATCTGAGATACCTTCAACAGCATCGCGGAGGACGTTATCGCAAAGCGCGAATGCGTCTTTGAGGGAAGTATCTTTTCCTGAGATTGAAAGAAGGCGATCGTTAGGAATGACAATGATTGCATCAACTTCCTTTGAGAGTTCAGCAAGTCCGGCTTCAGCAATGCGCATACGCTGGTTGCCTTCGAAGAAGAATGGCTTGGTAACAACACCTACAGTGAGAATACCTGGTTCCTTTGAGGCGCGAGCAACGATCGGAGCAGCACCTGTTCCGGTTCCGCCACCCATACCACAGGCGATGAAAACCATATCAGCGCCTTTGATAGCATCCTGAACTTCAGCTTTTGTTTCTTCAGCAGCGCGCTTGCCGACTTCCGGATTCATTCCAGCGCCAAGACCCTTAGTAAGGTTCTTACCGAGGTGGATTTTCTTTTCTGCGAGCGAATTGTGAAGGTCCTGTGTATCGGTGTTCATTGCGATGAACTCGACATTGCGAACCTTCGAAGAAATCATGTGGTTCAAGGCGTTTTTGCCTGATCCACCGACGCCGATGACTTTGATTCGCGCTATTGTTTCTATGTCTGGGTTGATTTTTGCCATATAGTTTTCCTCGTGGTTTTTTGCACCCGGAAGTGCTGAAATATCTGATAACTGCCCGTATCATAGCACAAAGGAAAAAAAAGGAAACAGCCTGAAAATAAGGCTGATTTGACATATTTCTAATCTGGGTTATTGAAATTTATGGCAAAAATTGCTTGAAGAACGATGAAAGCCCTTCGCTGACGCTTTTAGCTACGCTGCCAAAACCTTCATCGCCGTAAGATGACTGACGGCGTGATGTGACGACGAGACCATATGAGACGAACCATGAAGAATCACGGAGTTTACCTTTGGCAACTGTCACCATTTCACCTGAACCGATTTTAGTTGGGAGTTTGAGAACTGAACGAGCAAGCTCTTCGATGACCGGAAGTCCAACGCCGCCACCTGTCATAATAATGCCGGCCGGAAGCAGTTCGCTGCGTTTAATTTTCTTGAGATAGTTTTCAATCAGTTCAAAAATATCAGAGAGGCGAGCATCGATGATTTCATCGAGCTTTCGCTTTGAATAGTTGTTGTTCATAGTCGTGCCTATCTTGATACTTTCAGCTTCTTCGAGCGGGATCTTAAGTCCGAGTGCGATGTCATTGGTGATATCGGTTGATCCAATCGAAAAGACATGGAGGCCGATCAGAGCGTTGTTTTCATAAACTGCCAAAGAAACAGTTTCTGCGCCAACGTTCACCAATGCAACGCCAACAGTGCGCTGGCGTTCAGTAAGGGCGATAGCACTCGCAGCAACCGGAGACGGAAGGATATCAATCACTTCAACACCGGCTTCGAGCAAGACAGCTTCGAAGTCGTCGAGGTGTTGCTCAAGCGCACTTACATACAGTACGCGCGCTTCAAGCTTGATGCCTTTCATGCCTTCCGGACGGCCAAGAACTTCTTTTCCGTCGAGTTTGCACGATAAAATATTTGAATAGATGATGCGGCGGTTCGTAAGTACAAGGGCCTGTTCGCTTTCTTTGACTGCTTTATCAACATCAAGTGCCGTCACTTCAGTATCAGCTTTGGAAATGATTGCTGATCCGATGGTGACATCTGACTTCAAGCTGATGCCGCCGATTGAAGCGATAACCTGCTTGATTTTGATACCGCTCGATTTCTCGGCTTCGTATAACGCGCGCTTGATTGATTTGAGAATCTCTCCTGAGTTAACGATGTAGCCATGACGCATGCCTTTTGATTCGGCCTGGCCTGTGCCTATAATCACCGGCAATGCGGAGTCCTTGAGGTGTTCACAGACAACTACTCGAGTTGTGTGTGTTCCGATATCTATGCCGACGGTGATTTTGCGCATGGGTTAATGAAGGGGAACTGCGCTTCGGTTTTAGATTATTTGGTTTCCGTAACGCCGAATAATTTTTTGAAGCGAGCTTCCTGTTTCTCCATTGTACTACCATGTTCCATTCCTTTCAAATGCAGCATGCCGTGGATAACTAAAAATGCCAAGAAATTTTTGTAATCCATGTCGAAATTTTTTGCGTCGCGCTTCACACAATCAGGTTGCAGTACTAGTTCACCAGTATTTTTTGAGAGTTCGAAGCTGAGGATGTTTGTCGGATAATCTTTTTGACGGTAGGTTCGGTTCAGGGTGCGAGATGCTGTCTTTCCGACGAAGGAAATTGAAAGTTCATACTTTGAACCAAGGATTTTGTCCTTCATCGCGACAAAAGGCAAGCTGGGAAGCTTGCCTTTTGTCTTGTTGATGATTGAGATGTTTGTCTCAGTACTCATTGATTATGATCGTGGACCACCTCGGTGTTCGCGTTCTTTCATTTTGCCGAGCTTCTTGAGCTTTTCGACTTCCTTTCGGCGAGCCATGCGGCGGAGTGCGATAACCTTGAGTGAGAGTTTTGAGGTGTCTCGTTCGCTGTAGCGGTTGTTCTTGACTGCGTGGATGATACCAGCGTCCATAACCTTACGTGAAAAACGGCGCAAGAGTGTTGCGTTGTTTTCGTTGCTACCTTTCTTTACTTCAATAACGGTTTTTGCCATGGGCCCTATACTAGCATCTTTTGAGAAAATAGCAAGGGGAAAAGCCCCATTGTATGGGTTATTTGGATTAAGGTTCTGGGAGAGCGCTTGCCGAGCACTTTTGGCTTGAGTAAATCTGCGCCACAAAGTGCTCGGCCGCGCCCTGAGCAGCTCAGTCAGTAAATTGGGCTAGTATCGGGTCAATTTAGTTCGGTGGTTAGAGTAAATCTTCTGGATTTACGTGGATTGTGAAGATTGCCTGAAGCGATCGTAGGGCTTCTTTGAGTGGTTCGTCGATGGTATTTTTGCCGAGAGAGGAGAACCACCAGGATTTTTTTGGTACACGAATAAGCGCAGTCAGCTTGGTGTAGTTTTTGTTTTCAAACGAGATGCCAGTGAAGATGTCTGGTGTCCAACGACCAAGGCGCGCGGTTAGCAACTCGCGGGTTTCAGCCAAGTGATTTTTAGGGAAATGGCCAACTACTTTTATGAGTGTTGAGTGGGGAGGATAGTTGAATTCCGCTCGCTCGGCGAGTTCGTCTTTGTACCAAGCAAAAAGTTTTGGTTTTGTGGTAATGGTGAGTAGGCGATCATCTGGATACATTGTTTGGACGGCCAACAGTTTTGATGCTTTGTCCCGCAGGCTGGTCACGAATTCGACAATGCGTTCAGAAACTCGGTAACTCGGGATATGAAAAAGCGAATCAAATGATGTGACACCAACCATTGGAACTTTTTCCGTAAGATAGTGGAGGGCCAGTTCGGTTCCCACAAGAATAGCACCAGAACTCTTTTGGAATTCATCGGCAATTTTCTGTGCCTCCTTGTCATTTTTTACGCTTGCCTTGTCGATTCTGAAAAGTGGCGCATTGGGAAATCGTTCGGCGCATTCGTCATATACACTTTCGATTCCGACACCGTATGGATGCAGATTCCAGCTGTCGCAGCGAGAACAGGCGCTGTCCGACGGCGCATGCAACTTGCAGGCATTGCAGACGAAGACGCGCTTGTCTCCCGTTCTATAGAGGGCCAATGGTGCGCCACAGTGCTCGCATGTCACCACTTCGCCGCAGTCGCGGCAGATGGTCATGCTCGCCAATCCATTTCGCAAGGCAAATAGAAATACTTTCGATCCATTTTTCTGGATACGGACAATTTCTTCTTCCATTTGCTCCGTGATCATCCGAAATCTTCCTCGTTCTGTTCGCTTTTCTCGGGAAATAATTTCTTCACGTTCAGGCAATTCGGGATGGAATGAGATCGGATGGATTTCTGTCAGTTCGCCATCGGTGAATCGCTGATATGTTTCCATGCGTGGCAACGTGTCTGCAAGAATGACGGAAAGTTTTCGCGAGCGTCCGTATAATTCCAAAAACAATCGCATGTCAATGAACGGATGGATGACGCGGCGGTAATTCTGCGAGCTTTCGTGTTCGATCACGATAGTGTCCAAATCCTTGCGCGGAATGGTTGCAAATGAAGCCGTTCCAAAAATGCAGAGCGGATGTGTTTTATTTTTTATTTTTTCCAGAGCCTCGATCAGTTTCTTTTTTGAAAGTCCGCTTGAAATAAGCACGGCTCGTTCTTCGATACCGCGAGAAAGGGTGGCGTACATCATTTCTGCCTCACGTTCAGTCGGGCAGGCAATGTACATTGATTTTTTTTGGGCAAACAATTCTCGAATGCGAGTCTTGTACCAGCTCATGCGGTCCGAAGCTTCTGCCATGAAGAGCGCGGGGACAGGTGTGACAGTATTTGTAACTGGAATCGATTCGCTTGCCATCTCTTCGAATGCAGCTTCAGGAATGACATCATCGATCACTCGGGAAAAAGAAGTGAGATAAAAATCTGAAAGTTCAGCAATGACCGAAAACAACTCTTTAGGGAATTTATTTTCACCAAGTACTTTAGTTACTTTTTTCAGCTGAAATGAAGCATTCTTGATCATGTCCTTCACTTCTTCCACCGGCCGAGACTCAGTCACGATTGCGCGCATCGGCTTGCCGCGGAAGGGAACCTCGACGAGCGTGCCGATAGGAAGGTGGGTATTATGAAAATACGACAGTATGTCTGTGCG
>CAZHUT010000018.1:0-16895 GCA_964535545.1 uncultured Candidatus Saccharibacteria bacterium
TCCGTGACAAAGCGCAGACCGGAGATTCTGTTCAAGTGAAGCCAAATGTCCAAGAAGGGAAGGTGACAGTTGAATATAAGCCGAACTTTAATTACTACCTTTATTATGCTTTGGCATTCTTTTTCTTGCATGCCTATGTCTTTTATGGCGTTTGTCTTCTGATCGTTTTCTTCATTCTCAGAATTATCCTTCGCTCAATGAATATTATTGTATGAGTCAGACATTGCGAATTCTTTATTCTGTCTTGTGTTTAATGTCAGCTATATGGTTTTCATACTGGCTTATGTTTGTCCTAGCCCTAGTTGGCTATATACTTTTTGACTGGTATATTGAAGGGGTTCTTGCCATTCTGCTTGCCGATATTTTGTATGGTGTGCCGCTTGCTCGGTTTTACCATCTCCTCCTGCCCGGAACACTGATTGGAGCCTTTGTTTTTGCTCTCGTAGAAATAGGCAAGCGATTTATTCGATATGGGTCTGCTTGATATATTTGGAAAAAGAAGAAAGTATTCGCACGCATTCGTTGAACCTGACGAAATTTTTTTGGATGCAAAAAATCTCCCTCAGTTCGATACGCAGCAGTTTGAAGGCCGTATCGAGAAGGCAATCAGCAAACGGACGATCAAGGTTGTCCAATCATTTTTTCTAATTGTGTTTTTTATTTTTGCTGGGCGTTTGCTGTATATGCAGGGCATCAAGGGAAATTCCTACTACACTATGAGTAAGCAGAATCAGCTCGGCCGTGAACCAATCTTTGCCGAACGTGGAGTTATTTATGATCGCAACGGCGTATTGCTTGCCTGGAATGAGCAGCCCGCTACGGATGAACCATACTCAAAGCGTGCATATATCCAGCAAAATGGCTTCGGTCATTTGCTCGGCTACGTCAGCTATCCGTCAAAAGATTCATCAGGTAATTTTTGGCAGACAGAGTTTGTCGGAAAGAATGGAATTGAAAAGCAGTACAACAATGTGCTGCGTGGTACCAATGGCACGCGCTTGATCGAACGTGATGTGCACGGCAATACGACGCTTTCAAATCAGATCTACAAGCCGATTCCGGGAGAAAATATCACATTAACCATTGATTCCCGATTGCAGGCGCACTTTGCCGATGCCATTGCCAAAATCATGCATCAGTCCGGCTACAAAGGCGGCGCAGGTCTTATCATGGATATCAGAACCGGAGAACTCTTGGCTATTACCAGCATTCCCGAATATTCACCGACTGTCATGTCGCTGGGTGATGACCGGGAAAAAATTCAGCACTACCTTACGGATTCAAGCAAGCCGTTTCTCGATCGCGCCGTTGCCGGACTCTACTCGCCGGGATCGATTGTGAAGCCATATATGGCCATGGCCGGTTTGACTGAGGGGGTGATTACTCCAAACACTTGGATTGCGTCGCACGGACAAATTAGTATTCCAAATCCATATGATCCAGCACACCCATCAATTTTCAAAGACTATCGTGAAGACAACGGTGTAGTTGACGTTCGTCATGCTCTGGCATATTCATCGAACATTTTCTTTTACAACGTCAGTGGCGGCTATCAGTCGCAGAAGGGAATTGGCATAGAAAATATTGGCAAATATCTGACCATGTTCGGTGTCGGCGTGCCGACAGGCATTGATCTGCCAAATGAAAAGGGTGGCGTCATTCCGAGCCCTGCATGGAAATCAAAATATTTCCCAGGTGATCCATGGCGTGTTGGTGATACTTACAACACTGCGATTGGTCAGTATGGAGTTCAGGTAACACCAATTGAAATGATTCGTGCTGTTGCTGCGATTGCGAGTGATGGTAAACTTGTTTCGCCTCATGTTCGTAAAGGTGATATAGCTTTTGAATCAAAGACGGAGCAACTCGATCTCTCAAAAGAATTTTTCCAAGTTATACGCGAAGGTATGCGTCTCGTTGTGACTGACCCAAATGGAACAGCTAAAGCATTGAATGCGCTGCCATTTAAAGTTGCAGTTAAAACTGGTACTGCGCAGGTTGGCGTTAACAACCAGTTTATCAACGCGTGGGCAACCGGATTTTTCCCGTATGAAAATCCAAAGTACGCTTTTACTGTTATGATGGAACGTGGTACTGACGCAACTGCACTAGGTGCAGCAGCTGTTGCACTCAGTCAATTGCAGTGGATGGCTGAAAATACACCCGAATATACACAATAGTTTATGACAACAATCAGAGAACTTGAAACAATCACACCAGAAGTATTTGATCAAAAAGCAACACACCCGTTGCAGCTTTTTGCGTGGGGAGTAATTCGTCAGAAAACAGGATTACGCGTGGTTCGTTTTGGCGAGTACGATGGTGAGACTTTGAAAGCAGTCTATCAAATGACATTACACAAAGTTCCACTCATTTCATTTTGGATCGGATATATTCCACGATCACAAATGCCGAGTGATTTCTTTTTAGAATATCTTCGCAAATATAGTAAGCGTTATCGGATTGTTTCCGTGTTATTTGAGCCTGATGTGGTGCATGGCGAAGCGCAGGCTTCGCCTGCGCTTCGCCGAAGTCCTATTCCACTTTTCTATGAATGGACACGGACAATCGATACAACCCAATCACTTGAGGCTATCAAAAAAGAATGCGATGCGACAACTCGTTACAACATTGGCTTAGCAGAACGCAAAGGAGTTGAGGTTGCTGTTGAGGATTCAGATGCTGGATTTGAAGCATTTTATGAACTTTATGACGCAACAACGAAACGTCAACATTTCGGTGGCCACGGTAAAACATACCACCAGACAATCTGGAACATCTTCAAGGAGCGAGGCCTCGCGCACATGATCGTTGCCCGCTATCGCGGGCAACCACTTGCAGCTTGCGAAGTTTGGTTACACAACAAAACACTCTATTACACCTATGCAGGTTCATCCACTGAACATCGAAATCTCAAAGCAATGAACGCACTCATGTGGAAGGTGATTGGTTTCGCCAAAGAACATGGGGCAACCAAGCTTGATCTGTGGGGTATTTTGCCACCCGAGACATATGACAAACACAACCCATGGGCTGGATTTACAGATTTCAAAAAGGGTTTTGGTGGACAGATGGTTCGCATGATTGGTAGCTATGATTTGGTGTGCAATCAGCCATTGTATTGGCTCTATGTTGTATTTCAAACACTCCGAAAGCGTTTCCGCATGTATCTCTAGACAGATACATGCGGATTGACTATTGACAGAAAATAAGCTATAGTTGTGAAATGCAAAACGGAAAAAATTACATTTCCCCAGAGAAGAAAAAAGAACTTGAAGGAGAGCTTGCAGAACTCAAAGGCCCAGCTCGCCAAAAGGTTCTTGATGCTCTTGCGTTTGCAAAGTCACTTGGTGATCTTTCAGAAAATGCAGAATATCATAATGCTCGTGAAGAACAGGGACGCCTCGAAGAACGCATCGGTCAAATCGAAGAAATTCTCCAAAACTCAGAAGTTGTTACTAAACACAGTACTTCATCAGTAGATATTGGTTCAGTTGTGACTGTTCGCAAAGAAGGCGAAAAAGAAGAAAAAGTATTTACTATCGTTGGTGCTCAAGAATCAGACATGGCGCGTGGCATGATCTCACACAACGCCCCACTCGGTCAGGCACTCATCGGCAAGAAGAAAGGCGATTCAGCAACATTCATGACGCCAAAAGGTGAGAGTAAGTATTCAATCATTAGTATCAAATAAGCAAAAACTGCTCATTCCCTAAATGAGCAGTTTTTGCTATACTCGTCCCATATGGCATCACTCGAAGAAATCCGAGCAAATCGTTTGGAAAAACTCGCTCAATTACAAGCCGCTGGCATGCAGGCGTACCCGGCGCGTATTCACCGTGACTATTCACTTGCGCAGGTTCGTGAACAGTTCGATACAATCAAAGACACCGTTCATCTCGCTGGCCGAGTAATGGCACTTCGCGGACAAGGAGCTATCTTGTTCTGTGTTTTGTTTGACGGTACTGCACGCTTCCAGGCTGTTTTCAAAAAAGATGACATGGACGAAGCACTCTTTACACTCTTTTCGAACACAGTTGATATTGGTGACTTTATTGAAGTATCTGGAACATTGTTTACAACACAGCGTGGTGAACCATCAATCTTGGTTACTGGTTGGAAAATGGCAACAAAAACACTCGCGCCACTTCCAGAAAAATGGCACGGTATCACTGATCCTGACGAACGTTACCGCAAACGATATCTTGATATCTTGATGGATGAAGAACTTCGCGCATTGCTCGAAAAACGATCACTCTTTTGGCGAACTGCACGTGAGTTTATGCTCCGTGAGGGTTTCTTGGAAATTGAAACTCCAACAATTGAAACAACAACTGGTGGTGCCGAAGCTCGACCATTTAAGACACATCACAATGATTTTGATATTGATGTGTATATGCGTATCTCTGTTGGTGAACTCTGGCAGAAGCGTGCACTCGCTGCCGGTTTTCCAAAAGTATTTGAAATCGGCCGCGTGTACCGCAATGAAGGTTCTTCACCAGAACATCTTCAGGAATTTACTAACATGGAATGTTACGCCGCTTTCATGGATTACAAAGACGGCATGAAGCTTGTTGAACGAATGGTGAAAGAAGTTGTAGAGACAACTTTCGGAACACTTCAGTTTTCAATCAAAGGTTTTGATGTTGATCTCGGTGGGGCGTGGGAAGTTATCGAATACGTTCCGTATGTTGAATCAAAAACAGGCGTAAACGTTCTTACTGCAACTGAAAAAGAATTGTCAGCAAAACTTGAAGAGCTCGGCGTAGAATACGAAGGCGCAACTCGTGAACGTATGGTGGATTCGCTCTGGAAATACTGCCGCAAGGGAATTGCCGGTCCGGTCTGGCTTACCAATCACCCAAAGCTTGTTTCTCCGCTTGCAAAAGCTCGTCCTGAAAATCCAGACACCGTAGAGCGTTGCCAGCTTATCATGGCCGGAAGTGAATTCTCAAATAGTTTCTCAGAACTGAATGATCCGCTCGACCAGCGCGCGCGATTTGAAGAGCAGCAGAAGCTTATCGAGCGCGGCGATGATGAAGCGATGATGCCTGATTGGGAATTCGTCGAGATGTTAGAGCACGGCATGCCGCCAGCCTTCGGTTCAGCTCCGGTTGGGGACCGCATGTTCGCCGTTTTGGCCGGAAAGCCGATCCGAGAGACAGTGATGTTCCCATTGATGCGTCCGAAGGAGTAAAAAACTATTGACATCACAGCTGTAGGGTCTATAATACGACTTAAATAAAAAAACGATTCATTGTTGAATCGTTTTTTACATTCTGTAATCCCACACTTAATTTTAAGATATGAGAACTAGAGTAAAACCTGCAGTTGCCACCGAAGAGGGTGCA
Organism: uncultured Candidatus Saccharibacteria bacterium; assembly: GCA_964535545.1. GTDB lineage: Bacteria > Patescibacteriota > Minisyncoccia > Phycocordibacterales > UBA9973 > DALYCO01. The sequence continues at coordinate 5,352 of CAZHUT010000018.1, forward strand.
CGATTAGGAAAAGGCGCACGAGCCATTGATAACCTTGAGCTTACAGAAATTCAAAAGATGCTCAAGCAAAAGAAAAGAGGCAAGTGGAGTGATGCTCGATATGCTGAGGCCTTTCTTCAGTACAAAGCATTTCTAAAGTTTAGCCTGATTCATTTTTACTTTATCCGCCCCACAAAAACAAAACCACCCAAAGACGCCCTGTTATTATGGGAACTCCACAGCAAAGATGAGCACTATGAAAAACATTGTAAGGCAATTTTTCACAAGGAATTTCCATTCGACAAAACCGGTTTTTAAGACACGCATTACCTCGTACAGCCCAGGCCAAAACCTGGGTTTTTTTATATAAAAAATCCGCTAGGTAATCCTAGCGGGGAAGTGAAATGTTTTATGTTGCGTCTGTTTACAGCGTTTTTAATTCTTTGATAGCAATATCCATCACTATAAGGTTGGAAGTGATGTTCTGCCATTCAATCTCAGGAATAAAACCGGTTTTCAGTCGAGTAAACTGATACTCCGGTTTCTGGCGATTTAAAAGCAGGGCATAATGTGTGGGCAGAAGGATAAATACAGTTTCGATATATCCTGCATATTGTTCAGCTTTTACGATGATGTGATCAAACATCTGTTTGTGCAGCCGTTCCATCATGAGCGCTAATCCTTTTGAGTGGCTGTTAACCTTTGGCTTTTTAGTGATAGTGTATTTCAAAGTTTCTTTTGCAATGTTGGCGAGTGCTTTTTCAATATTGCGAGGGGTTGCTATCTCCAGGTGTCCCGTTGTCAGGGTGGTGATGCCCGCTATACAATTCTCGTAGTCTGACTCAATCACTTCGTCATGAAATGGAAAGTTGATACCTTGAAATGAAGTATCAATATCTTCATCACGTAAGAATTTTTTGAAATCACGCGCATCCATATTGCCGAGAGTAATAGTGTCAGTAGTATGGCACATTGGCGTTTTGAAACCCCAGCAAAGTATTGTAGTGGTGTCGTTTGTTTTGAAAAGTGGCCCGAATCTTTCAATAAAATCGGTTCTGTTCTCTTTGTTTAAAAGTAGGCGGTTGTCAGGATCAGGCGAAGTGCCAATCAGTAGTATGTTCTTTTTCATTCAATTGTTTTTTCTAAAATTAACATAAAATCACGTTTTGTCAAAAAAGCATTTTTTTAGAAAAATAAATTACAAAACATTTTAAAAGTTTTGTGAACGTTCGTTCACAAAAAACCTTTATTTATCCACAGTTTTTTGTGGGTTTTTGTTTTGCAATGTGGGAGAAAGTGGAGTAAAATTAGTTACAAGTGGGAAGAAGTGGGACAAATAGTTTTCTGGAAAAAGTGCGGAATTTGTGAGAGAGAAGTGCGATTAGTACGAAGTGCGTAACAAGAAATTTATAAGCAATGCTCATCGGCGAATACATACACACACTGGACGAAAAAAACCGCATGTCATTGCCGGCGAAATTTCGAAGTGAGCTTGGAAAAAAAGTTGTCCTAGCTCCAGGGCTTGATAAATCAATATTCATGTTTACGGTGAAGGAGTGGGAGAAGATCGCCACACGATTGGGCGAAAACTCGATGCTCCAGGCAGACAACCGAAGCTTCAACCGATTTATGTTCGGTGGAGCAGTTGAAGTCGATGTTGACGGCAGCGGACGAATCCTCGTTCCTGATTTTTTGAAAGACCGTGCAGGCCTTAAGAAGAACGTGGCAGTCATCGGCGTCCAGAATCGCGTGGAACTCTGGAACGAGAAGACATGGGCAGAGTACAAGACCGTGGTCGAAAAAGAAGCAGACCAGCTTGCAGAAAAGCTGGGAAGTGTCGGGGTGTTGTAGGACACACACATCATGATTCCTAGGGGTAGAGAATCATGATGTGTGTGGCGTACGGGTAATAAAATTATGGCACACATACCAGTTCTTTTAGAAGAAACAATAAAGGGACTTCACTTGAAGCCAGGCGCTGTCTATGTAGACGGCACGCTCGGCTCAGGCGGTCACGCGCTGGCAGTTCATGAAGCGCTTAAAGGCGACGTTGCAATCATCGGTTTCGATCGAGAGCAGGATGCCTTGAAGCGTTCCAAGAAATTGCTTGAGTCAGTTGGGGCAGAACCAATTCTCATCAACGACAGCTTTAGAAACATTGCTGTACGAGTTGCGGAGCATGATTTCGAAACAGTAGATGCTGTCCTTATGGATATCGGCATCAGTTCCGTCCAGCTCGACGATTCAGGTCGCGGATTCACGTTTCAAAAAGATGAGCCGCTCCTAATGACGATGGAAGATGAAATTATTCCAGACGTCACGCTCACGGCCGCAGACCTGGTGAACAGTTCAAGTGAAGAAGCATTGGCAAACATTATCTACGCATATGGCGAAGAAACGTTTGCCCGACGCATTGCCAAAGGAATCGTCGAAGCGCGGGAAATTGCTCCAATCGAAACAACCTTCCAGCTCGTGGAAGCAATCCTGAACGCACTTCCTGCACGCTTTCGAAAGAGCAAGACAAATCCAGCTACTAAGACATTCCAAGCCCTCCGCATTGCAGTAAATGACGAGCTCGGCGCCTTGAAGGAAGGAATCGAAGGGGCGTTCAAAGTGCTTGCTCCGGGCGGACGATTGGCAGTCATTACATTCCATTCTCTCGAAGACCGCATCGTCAAAAACGCCTTCAAAGAATTTCACTCAGAAAAGAAGGGAAACCTCATCACCAAAAAACCCGTTGCGCCCAGTGCAAAAGAATTAAAATCAAATCCAAGATCTCGAAGTGCGAAATTACGAGTAATCGAAAAACTATAATCATATGCATAGATCATACGCACAATCACATACGATCAATCCAGAGCAGCTCTTGTTCTATAAGCGCGCGGCTTTGATTTGCCTCGGCATTATCGGTGTGTCTGCTGTGTTATATGCATACGCCCTCTGCTCAACCATTCACTTTGTCATTGCTCGATCAGGTTACCAAAAAGAGGCCCAGGTTCTTTCGGCACAGATCGGTTCACTCCAAGTTGAATATCTCTCCAAAGCTCAGTCAGTCAATCTTGATACAGGTGCTACACTCGGCCTGCACGAAGCAAACAAAATCTCATTTGTCAGCCGAACCGCTCCGACAGTGTCTAAAGTGGTGACTGATTCAAATGAACTCTAATTTTTCATTACGTTTACGAATTGTGAGTGCCGCACTCGTTGTGTTGGTACTTTGCATTGTTCTGAAACTTTTTTTTGTGCAGATTGTGCACCACAAAGATTATGCTAGCGAAGCGATGGGTGAGTATACCAGTGAGGTGAATGGTCTCTACGATCGCGGTACGATCTATTTCACTCAAGCGAACGGTTCCTTTGTGCCGGCGGCAACGCTCAATGTCAGATACCGTTTGATTATTTCACCGATTGATATCAAGCCGGAACTGCGCGATAGTGTCTACACAGCAATAAACGCTATCGTGCCGATTGAAAAGGCAAAGTACGACGTTGCCGTTGCTCGACCAAATGATCAGTATGAAATCATGGCTGATCATCTCGATGTATCAGTAAAGGATCAAGTCATGGCGCTGAAACTGAAAGGCGTGCGCTTCGAAGACAACAATGAACGATTTTATCCAGGCGGACACATGGCTTCACAGACGCTTGGATTCGTCGGCTTCAAAGGCGATGATCTCGTTGGACGATATGGCCTTGAACGTCAGTATAACGATGTACTTTCTCGCGAGAAGGGTGATTTGTATGTAAACTTTTTTGCAGAATTGTTTACCAATCTGCACAAGACTTTGTTTAGAGATCCGCATTCTGAGGGTGACATCATAGCCACTATCGAGCCAGAAGTACAGGCCACATTGGAAACAACATTGCAAAACGTCATGACAAAATGGCAGACACGCGAAGCAGGCGGTATCATCATCGATCCAAAAACAGGCGATATCCTCGCTATGGCAAGTTTGCCAGATTTCAACCCGATGAGTTATGGCAGTGTCAAAAACATCGGTGTCTTCCAGAATCCAAATGTTGAAAGTGTTTTCGAACTTGGCTCTGTCGTCAAAGCGCTGACATTAGCAGCCGGTATCGATGCTGGTGTGATCACCGAGAATTCGACGTACAACGATACTGGTTGTATGACGCTCAATACGGAACATATCTGTAACTTTGATAAAGTGGCGCGTCACACTACAACCATGCAGACTGTTTTCGACAAATCGCTCAACATGGGTGCGACATTCGTTATGCAGAAACTCGGCAAAGAAAAATTTAAAGATTATTTTGTGAAGTATGGCTTGATGGAAAAAACTGGCGTCGATATGCCGGGTGAAGTGAAGGACATCATGGGTAACCTCGAAAGCAAACGAGAAGTGGAATACGCCACGGCGTCATTTGGACAGGGTATTGCCATGACTCCGGTTGCCGCAGTACGTGCATTCTCGGCACTTGCTAACGAAGGCGCAACTGTTTCGCCTCGAGTAGTCAAAGCAATCAGATATCCTGACGGATATACGCACATCATTGAACGTCCGCAGCCAGTGCAAGTTATCCAACCGGAAACCGCAGCAACTATCACGCGCATGCTCGTCAAAACAGTTGATACGTCGCTGATGGGTGGCACGCTCAAATTTGAGCATTACGCCGTTGCGGCAAAAACCGGTACGGCTCAGATGGCTCGAGAGAATGGCGCAGGGTATTACCCGGATCAGTACCTCCACTCTATGTTTGGTTACTATCCGGCATACAATCCACGCTTCCTTGTTCTGTTGTACGGTATTGATCCGAAGGGTGTCAGCTTCTCATTTCAGACCATGGCAGAACCGTTCATGAACCTCGCCAAATTCCTTTTAGCGTATTATGATGTAGCCCCGGACAGATAGTCCTCAACAAACTATAGAAATCTATGAAATCAACATTCAAGAACATTATTGTCAATATTTTGACTTGGGAAGCCAAGATAGTTTTGCGTCGTTACAAGCCAAAGATTGTGGCAATTACAGGCAGCGTGGGCAAGACATCTACAAAAGACGCTATATATACCGCCCTGGCGCCTTACGTCCACGTTAGACGCAGCGAGAAGAGCTATAACAGTGAAATGGGTGTTCCTCTTTCCATTCTCGGCCAGGCAAACGGCTGGACCAATCCATTCATCTGGGCAAAGACACTCATTGGTGGGCTCTGGCTAGTTATGTTCAAGCAACGCTATCCTGAATGGCTGGTGCTTGAAGTTGGCGCAGATAAGCCGGGCGATATCAAAAGCATCACGGAATGGCTCAAACCCGATGTTGTTGTACTAACTCGTTTTCCTGACGTTCCAGTGCACATCGAATTTTTTGAATCCAAAGAACATGTCATTGAAGAAAAAACTGCGCTTGCTCGCGCGCTCAAATCTGATGGTTTGCTTGTAGTGAATGGCGACGACCCGGTTGTTTTTGCGCTCTCGGGAAAATTTGGCGCAAAAACCGTTGCCTATGGTTTTCATGACATGCTGCCAGTTCGAGCAAAACATCTCAAATTTAACTACGTTGATGATGGTCTTGGTCACAAAATTCCAAAAGGCCGCGAATGGACATTGGCGCTCCCTGATTATGAATATATTGTTTCAATGCCGAACATTATTGGCGAAAGTCATATTTCTGCTGCGCTCGCAGCTTGTGCAGTTATTTATGGTCTCGGCTTCAATCTTGAAAAAGCAGTTCAAGCGCTCTATGAGTATCGAACTCCTCCGGGCCGACTCTCACTTTTGTACGGCATCAATGGAAGCATCATTATCGACGATACCTACAACTCTTCTCCAGTTGCTTCCACTGCCGCATTGAATTTGCTTAAAAGTTTTCAGATGACAGGGGGACGACGCATTGCCGTTTTGGGCGACATGATGGAGCTTGGAAAATTTACTCAGGAAGCACATGAAAATATCGGGCACTTGATTCCAGAATCGTGCGACCTGCTGGTGACTGTCGGCATTCGCGCAAAGTATGTTGATGAAGGCGCAAAAGAAAAAGGCTACAGCCTCACAAAAATAAAACATTTTGATACGGCCGATCAGGCAGGGGAATTCCTCAAATCTACCGTACATGGTGGTGATATTGTGCTTATCAAAGGTTCTCAGAGTATTCGTTTAGAGCGAGCGGTAAAGATGCTTTTGGTTGACCCTGCGAAGGCAAAAGAATATTTGGTGCGACAGGAGAAGGAATGGGAATCCAGATAACTACTATTTGACACTATTAGAAATAGTGTGCTATAAAACTGAAGATATACCTTCACAATACTATGCGTATTGGAAGCTTTTGCTAACCCATCCGAAAGATATATCTGACCATGACCGTTTTCAGAAAAAATGTTGAGAAGCCCACATTCTATACTGCAGGGAAATGTATTCTTGATAAGCCGCAGTTTAATGTTAATAACACAACCAAACTAACTTTCAGCTGGCAATTGAAATGCTTGGCTGAATTACCTGAGCTATCGATTCGTATCGTAAAAATTTCCCAAGGGGTCGGTATTCACGCCAAGGATATGACAGCACATTTTAAGCTGCCCGAATTGTTCGCTTTTACCGCACTCAAGGCGCCGAGTTTAAATTCGAGCGCAATCCGATTCTTTGATGGAGAAATAGAGATAGTGGATACTGCGTCAATTCCTGTCGGAAGGTTCAGCATGGAATTCGAAATGATTGTGCTCGCGAAGACACACAAGTTGCACCAGAATTTTCAATTGATACGCAAATAATGCGCACGATATTTGTTGACGAATCACTGAGGGTCAAATCCGGTGATTCGTTTTTTTATTGAAGACTTTTTACCGCTTCCTGCAAGATCATAAGTGATGCACTGCAATTATGTGACCTACTTTGTGCAATATCATCTGTCAGCGGCAGGCCGTGCTCTTTATGTATCTTTTCAATCGTTTCAATATATAGGTCGATCGCTTCCTGCAACCCTAACCATCGGATAGTTGCGTTGATTTCATCTGGCTGAGTTGTTGTTGGCTTTACCAGCGGGCCAACTTGCTTACACAAATATCCATGCACCACGTACTTCTTTTTTATTGCATCGCGGTAGGCAATTACTTTTCCAATTGGTCGAATGATTTCAATAGTTGCGCCGGCTTCTTCCATTGCTTCTCGATGAAGGGCTTCTTCATCCGTTTCATTTTCTTCAACACCGCCGCCAACAAAGTGATTGCCAAAGAAAAGAACTTTTGAATTGTCTTCGTTGAGGATGACGGCGCGGACTGTCTTGCGATCAAAATAATCTTGGGGTTCAAAATCGTTCTGATTAATAACGCCGAGGGATTTCATATTTTGAGTATAACACGACTGTATTGTCAGTGATTAACCTGAAGCCTTTTTATTGATAAAAAGGCCATTTTTTGCTATCGTAGCCAAGTGCCAGATATGGCCCTATCGTCTAGTGGTTAGGACAGCGGGTTCTCAATCCGTTAACCGGAGTTCGACTCTCCGTAGGGTCACCAAATAAAAAGTCCGGATGGGGGAATCCGGACTTTACACAAAAGTGGAGAAACTCCACGCATTAATTTCTTCCTGGCTCAATAATCTTTTCTTCAAAAATATACACATCGGTTTCGTTTAGTGGCTGAATTATCAATTCCTTATCTTCGTAATGTATGCGCATTCCGGCATAAGGAATTGTCTTAGGATTGCCATCAAACGTAAAATGCAATGATTGGCCGTTGATGTTTTGGTCATGTATTTCCAATGTGGGGGAGGTATTTTGTATGTGTCGAACATCACCATCGTCATCAAGGATGTAAAGGACTTCGTCCATGGATTCCTTGTGAGAAATAGTAAGGTCGACCCGTTTGTTATTGAAAAAAATTTTTAACCTTTCGGCAATAGCGGGTATATCTGTTTCCGCAACTATCTTAATTTTCACATTCTCCATGCTTACAAATTTGTCTAAATTTTGCGCTTCCCGGACTTTTTTGTCAAATTTGACGACTATGCTACTATTAAGAGGTAAGAGATATACACCCCCAAGGAGGCTTGGCGGGTGAAATTCTCGTCTATCCATATGACACACAAAGAGAAAAAACAACAAGATTCTATCGTCGTTAAGGGTGCTCGCACTCATAACCTCAAGAACATTACGGTCGAAATGCCACGCAACAAAATGGTGGTTATTACCGGCATGTCAGGATCAGGAAAATCCTCCCTGGCTTTTGACACGATCTTTGCCGAAGGACAGCGTCGTTACGTTGAGTCGCTTTCAGCCTACGCCCGACAATTTTTGAATCAGATGCCAAAGCCTGACGTTGATGAGATCACCGGTCTCTCACCAGCTATTTCAATCGACCAAAAATCCCGCTCGAATAATCCGCGCTCGACTGTCGCCACTATCACTGAGATTTATGACTACCTTCGCGTACTGTACGCTCGCGTAGGTAAGGCCATCTGTCCTGAATGCGGCACTGAAATCAAAAAACTTTCAACTGAAGAAATTGTGAATTTTGTATTGGAAGAAATGCAAAATTACATGAAGGAAGGCTCAAAAAAGAAATCCGTCATGGGTGTTGAGTGGAATGATGCCAAAGTGCACATCTATGCTCCGCTTGTCCGTGGCCGAAAAGGGGAACACTACCAGATGCTCTACGATCTTCTCGGCAAAGGTTTTTCATCCATCCGTCTCGATGGCGCTCGAAAGAATCTCCGCGAACAAATTGTGCTTTCAAAAAACAAAGCACATAACATCGAAGTGCTTGTCGATGAATTTGGCGTTCATGAATTCAAGTCTGACAAGGAAGGCAGCCGCCAGCGACTTGCTGAAGCGACTGAACGTGCGCTTCTCGAAGGGGATGGTTTGGTAATAGTTCAATTCGACGGACAGGAAGAATTTCTCCTTTCAGCAAAATTTGCTTGTCCAAACGACGGATTTTCATTCCCAGAAATTGAACCTCGATTGTTCTCATTCAATTCTCCATATGGCGCATGTCCGACATGTAATGGCCTCGGTACCAAGCATTTCTTTGGCGATGAGCCTTGCGATGACTGTAAGGGTAAGCGACTTCGTATTGAAGCATTGAACGTATTCATCGGCGATGGCAAGCAGCGCAAGAATGTTGTTGACTACGCAACACAGTCGATCAAAGACGCGCAGGATTTTACTCAAGGTTTAAAACTTTCTCCAAAAGATCGTGAGATTTCCGTGCCAGTGCTCAAAGAAATTGAAGCTCGATTGCAATTCATGCTCGATGTGGGTCTTGAATATCTCACCCTCGATCGTCGCGCCAACACGTTGTCCGGCGGCGAGGCACAGCGTATTCGTCTTGCTTCACAGCTTGGTTCACGTCTCGTAGGTGCTTTATATGTGCTCGATGAGCCAACGATCGGTCTCCACCAGCGCGACAATGAACGCTTGATTGAAACTCTCTTGAACCTCCGTGATCTCGGAAACACTATTCTCGTTGTGGAACACGACGAAGACACGATTTACGCTTCCGATTATATTGTCGACATCGGTCCAAAGGCCGGTGTGCACGGGGGTAATGTTATCGTTTCAGGATTCCTCGACCATCTGCTTTCTGCAAAGAAAAATGATAGCGGTTCACGCACATTGGCATACCTCCGTGAGGAAACAAAAATTGAAATTCCTGATGAGCGACGAAACAAAGACAAGGGATCACTCAAGATCGTGAACGGCAACGTCTTCAACATCAAAGATATGAACGTAGAAGTACCGCTTGGGCGTTTGATCACGATCACCGGTGTTTCAGGTTCCGGTAAATCAAGTTTCATGTACGAAATTCTCCACAAGAATCTTGCGGCAAAATTGGATCGCCGATACCGTTCGAACAATCGCTACAACTGTGCATCGTTTACCGGTGCAGAATATGTTTCCCGTGCAATCTTGATCGACCAGTCTCCGATTGGCCGAACACCACGTTCAAATATTGCAACCTACACCGGCGCGTGGACACATATTCGCGACATGTTTGCCGCAACCGAAGAAGCTCGTCTTCGTGGATGGAAATCAAACCGCTTCTCGTTCAATGTCAAAGGCGGCCGCTGTGAAGCCTGTGAAGGTAATGGCGAGATTGCCGTTGAAATGCACTTCTTGCCGACCGTATATGTGACGTGTGATGTCTGTGGTGGTAAGCGATTCGACAAAGAAACATTGGCAGTCAAATACAAGAAGAAAAATATTTACGATATTCTGGAAATGACTGTTGAAGAAGCATTAACATTCTTTGAAGATGTGCCTGCTATTTACGACCGCATTAAAACACTCTCCGAAGTGGGGCTTTCGTATGTGAAGCTTGGCCAAAGTGCCACAACGCTCTCTGGTGGTGAGGCGCAGCGCGTGAAGATCAGTTCCGAACTCTATCGTCCGCATGTTGAAAAGACGATTTACCTGCTCGATGAACCGACTGTCGGTCTTCATTATGACGATGTGGCGAAATTGCTCGAAGTGCTTCAACTTCTCGTTCAAAAAGGGAACACGGTTATTCTCATTGAACACAATATGGATATCATTAAATGTTCTGATTACCTGATCGACATTGGTCCGGAAGGCGGCGTTGGCGGCGGCAAGATTGTTGCAGTCGGCACTCCTGAAGAAGTGGCGAATAATCCAAAGTCTCACACGGGCAAGTATCTTAAGAAAGTGTTGCGCAAATAAAAAAGGCGAAATTTTAATTTCGCCTATATGTGCTGTTTGTTGTGGGTTAAAACATGCTGTGTTTGGCCGGGCTTATAGTGCAAGGGTGTCAATATTGTTGGAAATGCGTTCTTCCTCAGTATCTTGCTGTGTGGTGTCTTCTGTAAAAAGTACAGGGTTGGTTTTGATGTCGCGCAGGGTATTTTTTGCTTGCTTCGCATCCTGAGTGTTTGCAGCCAGGATAAGCATCGTAAAGAGGGTACCTAAATAAATAATCGCAAAAAGACCGTTAATAATTTTTTGGTTTCGAGTAAATGGTTTTCTGTTCAACATGGTTGGGTTTTTGTGGTCAATAAAAAAGAAGAGTCAAGGTAATCGGGGAAAAGGATATGACCAAGTAAGGGCATACCGCAGTGCTTGTTCCGTGTTTGTAAAAAATTGAGAAAAAGCTTGTTTTGTAATATAATACATCTATTGTGACCAGTCAACAGCTGACAAAATTAAATCTGCCCGATGTTCCAGGCGTGTATTTCTTCTATAAGGGGAAGACACTTTTGTATGTGGGCAAGGCGACCTCATTGCGCAGCCGCACCAAGAGTTACTTTGCCAAAGACCTGATTGCTACACGCGGACCGCATATCGTTGATATGGTTTTTAAGGCAGACCGGGTTGAGTACCAGGAAACGGAATCTGTTTTGGAAGCACTGATTCTCGAAGCAAATCTGATCAAGAAATATCAGCCTAAGTACAATACCAAAGATAAAGACAACAAGAGTTTCAGTTATGTTGTGATTACGAATGACGTCTTGCCTCGGGTGATTCTCGTTCGCGGTCGTAATTTGAAAGTAGAAGAAGAGATTGAGCGCATCAATGCCAAGTGGATTTTTGGACCATATCCAAGCACCTATGCTATCCGCGAAGGTTTGAAAATTATCCGCAAGATTTTCCCGTTCTT
>CAZHUT010000018.1:16995-19422 GCA_964535545.1 uncultured Candidatus Saccharibacteria bacterium
CTCGAACATATCAATGATGTGGCGTTGATAAAAGACGAAAATACATTAGAGAGCGCTCATGCTCCAACATTCCGTATTGAAGCATACGATATTGCACATATGAGCGGTAAAAATATGGTAGGTGTTATGACGGTGATTGAAAACAACGAGGTGCAGAAACACGAGTACCGTAAGTTTATTATCCGCACTCAGTCTGGCAGCAATGATATTGGCGCGCTTGAGGAAGTGTTGTCACGCCGATTTAGACATACTGAATGGGGGATGCCTGACCTGATTGTTATGGATGGAGGACAGGCACAGTTGCGAATCGCAAAACAGGTTTTGGATCGGTATCAATTATTTATTCCGATTGTTTCAGTCGTCAAAGATGATCATCACAAGCCACGAGAAATTTTGGGTGAAGAAAGTATGGCTGAACGCTATAAGAAAGCAATTATTCTCGCGAACAGCGAAGCGCATCGGTATGGCATTGCGTTTCATAAATATAAGCGTGGGAAGAATTTTTTGACCAAGCAGAGCTAGATACCGCGACACTCAAAATTTATACCACTAATGGACGAGAGCAGCTCATGGCGCGAAGGTGTACTTCTTCTTGCGTAGCAACGCGGAGTAAGAAAAGTGCACCGGCAGCGTTCTCCGGAGAAACTATTCCAAAATTAGTGGTATAATACAAACCATATGATTCGTGTCGGAGTTGTTCGTGGCGGCGTCAGTCGTGAATATGATCTCTCGCTTAAGACTGGTGGGAGCGTTTTGCAGATTTTGCGCGAGCATTTTCCGTCATCATATAAAGCGATTGATATTTTGATTACCAAAGACGGTATCTGGCATATTGCCGGACGGCCAATTTCTTCGGATGAATTGGTTTCGAGTGTTGATGTGGTGTGGAATGGATTGCATGGGGAGTATGGCGAGGATGGTGCGCTTCAAGCGCAGCTTGAAGCGCTGAATATTCCGTACACTGGTTCAGGTCCTGTTGCGTCTGCATTCGGTTCCAACCCGGAACTTGTCAAAGAAAAAATCCGTGAGCTTGGTTTGCATCCTGGCAAGGAATATATCGTCAAAGATTTTCGCAAACTGAGTTCTGCTTCGGAGATGTCGGTTGAAGAATATTTTGCCCGCCAAGTGGCAGAAATCTTCACCAGATTTTCTCCGCCATGGATTGTAAAAATTCATGATCGCAAAAGTGAATTAGTAAAGACGCGCGAAGACCTGTATCAGGCATTTATGAACTTTTCTGAAAAGCCTGGCGATATTGTCGTGAAAGAATATGTGGCCGGCAAGAAAGTGTCTATATTCCTTGCTGATCAATTTCGGGGTAATGATGTGTATACATTCCTGCCTCTGGGCGACAATCTGAGCCAGATCGAAAAACAGGCTGTGGAGAAATACGCTGTTGATCTATACGTAGGTCTGGGTTTGCGCCATTATGCCAAAATTGACTTCATTTTGACCTCAAAAAAGACATATGTGACCAAAGTAGAGCTTTTACCTGAAATAGGACTGGAAACGCCGTTGCACCGCTCCTTGGACGCCGTAGGTGCATATCTGCCCGAATTTATTGATCATATCCTTCAACTAGCCATTCCTAAATAGCCAAGGGAAACGGGGATTTGGCCAGTTGCAAAAATACGAAAATAGGGTATTATTATCCGAGTCAATTAAACACGGGCCCTTAGCTTAGTTGGTAGAGCGCCTCTTTTGCAAAGAGGAGGTCAGGAGTTCGAATCTCCTAGGGTCCACCTGTTGAAAAAAGAGCCACCGCACGGTGGCCTTTTTCTTAGTTCATTGTCGCAACCTCATTTTTATGGTATTTTAAAATTCAAATTCATTCACTCAAAAATATTGCAACATGAGACACATTTTCATGATTTTTTCGTTTATAACACTACAACTTTCAGCCCAACAGCCTGCGCAATATGACACAGCGCAAACTAACTGGTATTTCGGTGGTGGCTGCGGCATGGATGTTTCTGTATATCCACCCACACAGCTGACAGGCGGGATGACCGGGGCTTCAGTAAAGATTACCCAAGAAGGAACGGCCACTGTCTCCCACAACGGCCGCATGCTTTTTTACACTGATGGTAAGTATATTTGGAACCATAATCATCAGCTAATGGCCGGTGGCGAAACACCAGCAGATACACTTATGGGCGGCCAGTCTGCCACTCAATCTTCCATGATTATTCCGTTTCCCGGGCATCCAGGTTCGTACTTTGTTTTTACTTTGGATGACTTCTTGCACGGACTCGTAAATGGACTGAGAGTAACTAAGGTTCTTATGTGTGCAGATGATTCGCTTGGAACTATTGATACAACATATAGGAATGTATTGCTTGCTTCGAATATGGGTGAAAAAATGTGCGCAATTCATCAGAAGAATAATGATGGCTATTGGGTACTCACTCATGCAATAACGAGCGA
>CAZHUT010000019.1:0-13045 GCA_964535545.1 uncultured Candidatus Saccharibacteria bacterium
TTCGAACCCCGATTAAAGGCTTCAAAGGCCTCTGTCCTACCATTAGACGATATCCCAATAATACCCGACCACTATACCCTAAAACGCCCGTTCTCTCAACTTTAGGCAGTCGGACCAATGATATCGATCAATGCCAATTCAAGAGGCAATGATTGAATAAACGAATGACGCATATGCTGGTATGAGCCAAGGATCTTTTCCAGGTTTGCAGAAGTGATCATTTCTTTGTGGGCTTGAACCAAGCTTTCCAGTTCCCGCTTGTCTGTATCACTGATTTCGCTCAGCAAAACTTGGTACGAAGGAGCAACGCGAATGACCAAGGCCATGCGGAAGAGATGCACGAGCAATTTCAAGAAGAGCTTCATGTCGGTATTTTGCTGTTCAGCCTGACCGACTGACATGAGCGCTTTCTGCAAATCTTTTTCGCCGATGGCATTCAAGACTGCGTAGACGAGCGTGCGTGACGGCGCGCCGGTGATTGATTCGATTTCTTCTACTGAGATTTTTTTACCGGAAGCGAATGACAAGACTTTTTCGAGTACGCCTTCTGTGTCGCGGAATGAACCGTCACCGAGAAGTGCGATCAATTCTGCGCCGCTGGTGTCAATGGTAAATCCTTCTTTCTTGGCGATATCAACTACAAGTTCTCGAAGCAAAGCATCGGTTGGTTTCTTGAAAGTGAAAAGCTGGCAGCGGGACACGATGGTGTCAGGAACTTTTTCGAGTTCTGTTGTAGCAAGGATGAAGATAACGTGAGCTGGAGGTTCTTCGAGTGTTTTTAAAAGTGCATTGAAAGCAGCTTTTGAAAGCATGTGCACTTCATCGAGAATGTAGACTTTGTATTTTGAATCAAACGGCAGTGTGCGGACGCCTTCACGGAGCAAGTGTACGTCTTCTACTTTGTTGTTTGAAGCTGCATCGATTTCGTAGAGATCATTTGCAGATGTGCCGAGTTCTTTGGCAAAAATGCGGGCAACGGAAGTCTTGCCGATGCCGCGTGAACCGGTAAAAAGATAGGCATGGGCAACCTTCCCTGTCTCAAGTGATTTCTGCAAGACTGAAGTAATGTGATTCTGCCCCAGAACATCCGCAAAAGACTGTGAGCGGTACTTGCGGTACAGGACGTGATTTTCTTCGCGAACCGAGTTTTCCTCCTTTTTCTTTGCCATACGGGACACAGTATAGCAAAAAGAAAAACCCAGTGCGAATTGTGTTCGCAAAGGGTTTAAAAGTCATAGAGCAATGTGCTCCGTTAGTTTCTAACAATCAATTTTTCTCTTTCAGGTCCGGTAGAAATCAGCGTAATTGGCGTTTTTAGCCTTCCTTCAAGGAACTTCACATATGTGTCAAAGTTCTCAGGAAGCTTTTCACCACTTATCAAATCGCTCTTCCAGCCCTTGTGAGTCAGCCATTGTGGTTCAATAGTTGTAGTACACAAATCCGAAGGTAAATGCCAGAGTGTTTTGCCGTTCACAGTATAGGCATTACAAACCTGAATTTCTTCAAAGCTGTTCAGTACGTCTGATTTGGTCAGGGCAATTTGAGTCACCCCATTAACCATGACAGCATACTGCAGTTGTGGGACATCAATCCAGCCGGTTCTGCGAGGACGGCCTGTGGTAGCACCGAACTCGTTACCAATTTGGCGGATTTGCTCACCAACTTCATTATCCAGCTCGGAAGGAAATGGTCCGCTACCCACGCGCGTGCAGTAAGCTTTGGCAATACCAATCACCTCCTTAATTTTGTTTGGGCCAATACCAAGGCCAGTACATGCACCTCCGGCAATTGTGTTGCTTGAAGTAACATATCTGTACGTACCAAAATCAATGTCCAGCATTGTACCTTGTGCCCCTTCAGCTAATACGGTTTGGCCTTGGGAAAGCGCATGGTTAATGTAGTACTCGGTGTCCATCAATATTTCAAGCGACAGTAAATACTCAATTGCTTCGAACCATTGTTGTTCAATGTCTGCAAGTGAATATTCGTAGTTCGGATACCTTTGGGAAAGTATGGTTTTATGAACATCGGCTAGCATCTGGTAGCGATCTTTAAAGTCATTACCTTCAGCATAACCAACGCGTAAACCTTTTCTTCCTATCTTGTCCACATATGTCGGGCCTATACCACGACCGGTTGAACCGATTTTATCGCCACCCTTGGCTTCTTCATCAGCCTTATCAAGGAATATATGCGTAGGTAAAATAAAATGCGCTTTTCTGGAAACCAGTAGCTTGCCTTTTATTTGTATACCTTTGGTTTGCAAGTCCTCAATTTCTTCCTTCAGTGTAATAGGATTAATAATAACCCCGTTGCCGATAACGTTCATTGGCCGTTCTTGCATGATTCCCGAGGGAACCGTATGCAATACAGTTTTTTGTCCACCAATTACTAATGTATGCCCAGCATTGGGTCCGCCTTGGAAGCGGGCAATGATGTCATACTTCGGTGATAAGTAATCAATGATTTTTCCTTTACCCTCGTCCCCCCACTGGAGGCCGAGCAATATATCTACGCTCATAGTTCTGCTTTTTTGTTCAACAATTTATTTTTTATTGTAATTTGGTGCGGCCTCCATTTTCTCCAGGTCATGCGGGTGTGATTCAGCCATGCCGGCAGGAGTTACACGGGTAAATTGGGCTTTAGCCTGAAGCGAAGGAATATCCTTTGCTCCGGAATAACCCATACCTGCGCGCAATCCGTCAACCAACTGATACACAACATCAGCAACTGTACCCTGAATTATTTTCTTACCAGCTACACCTTCGGCAACAAGTTTTTTTATATCGTCTTCTGCGTCCTGGAAGTAACGGTCTTTGCTTCCTTCGGCCATAGCTTCAACGGAACCCATCCCACGATATGCTTTATACTTGATTTTGCCTTCGATAATTACATCGCCCGGGCTTTCGTCTGTAGCGGCAAATAAGCCACCAGCCATAATAGTGTCGGCCCCTGCACCGATTGCTTTTGTAATGTCACCACTGTAACGAATACCGCCATCACCAATAATTGGTATTCCGGCTTTCATCGCAACACGGGCACATTCATAGATAGCAGTCAGCTGAGGAACACCAATACCAGCCACAATACGAGTCGAGCAAATACTGCCAGGTCCAACACCAACTTTAACTGCATTTACTCCGGCAGTAATAAGTGCTTTGGTAGCAGCGGCAGTGGCAACATTGCCACCAACCAACTCTAAGTGCTTAAAATTTCTGCGTACTTTTTTAATAGAATCCAACACTCCAAACGAATGGGCATGCGCGGTATCTATTGTTACAACATCAACTTTAGCATCAACCAACGCACCAACACGTTGAATAACATCAGGGGTAACACCCACTGCGGCACCTACCATCAGCCTGCCTTTTGTATCAAGCGAAGCCAGTGGGAAATTTTTGGTGTTATCCAAATCTTTCTGAAAGATGATGCCTTGCAATATTGGTTCTTTGTGCGATTTTAAAATTGGCAGTTTGGGTACGCGATGCTTTTTAAACAACAGCTTTGCGTTTGATGCATCAAGCTTGTCAGTTGCATACACAACTTTCAGCTCCCTGAGCGGCCGCATAATAGAACGTAACGACTTGTTTGGGCTATCGTTAAACAACTTCAAATCATTACCGGTAACTAGTCCAACAAACTTTCCATCATTATCAACAATTGGGAAGGTGGAGAATTTGTGTTTTTCACGCAAAGCCAGCGCATCTTTTACTTTTTGGTTTGGCTTAAGCGAGAATGGTTTGGTTACAATATTGCTCTGGTAGCGTTTTACCATCTGAACCTCCTGAGCCTGGCGCTCAATCGAAAGGTTTTTATGCAAAAAGCCAAAGCCTCCTTCGCGAGCAATTGCGATTGCAAGCGCAGATTCCGTTACAGTATCCATTGCAGCGGCTACAAGCGGAACGTTGATTTGAATGTGTTGAGTAAGCCATGTACGGGTATTTACCTCACGAGGCAAAGTATCCGAGTAGTTTGGTAAAAGAAGTACATCGTCAAATGTAAGTCCTGTACCGTTGAAGAGTCGGAAGAATTGATCTGGTTTCAAATTGTTTTTTGTTTTCGTTAAAAAATATGCACAAAAAAGTGCTCACGACAAAGCAGAAAAAGCCGTGCCGGGAGCACTTTTCGGTGGTTTATCAAAGACGAGATGCTTTGGAACAATTTACAAGAAAATCGGCATTATGTCAAAGTCACCGCCTGGATTGGATTGATCAGATTGACACGACATAGACTGTGCCGTATTGTGATAAAAACCCTAATCATGAAAGCTTTAACAATCGCACTACGAGTTAGTCTTGGCCGGGCCAAGCAGTACCACGTTTCAACCTTTAAAACCATTACAAGCTTCGTTTCGGAATGCTGCGCCGGTCTACTGGCAATCATTTTCATGAAGCGCGGCCTGGCAGGAGTCTACATCTATCAATGGGTACGCCAGATAGATGATATCGTTGATGGCGAAGTAAGAATCGATGAGCCGGTTGAAAATTTCTTAAACAAAAAGCTGCAAGTATTTGATGCTGCAGTGCACGGCACCTACAACGGTATCGATGAGTATGATGAACTACTCTTTGCAGTTTGCCGGAAGTATAAAGATCTTCCAGAACTGATTACCGGTGTACGTGAATTTTTGGAAACGTTTCAGTTTGAGATTCTGCTTCGAAAAGTAAACAGTACCACATTACCCCGCCAGAAAGATCTGGATGTACTCGCTCAAAAGTGGGAATTTGCTTCGTTTGCATATGCATGTAAAATTGCAGATATTCGTTTTGCTGCATTTGCATCGAAGGCTCCGGAGTATTTTGGCCTGCTTCAAAAAATAGACTGGCTTGTTGATATTATTGAAGACATGGAGGCCGGCTACTATTACATTTCAAGCGAAGATAGTGAGGATATGGGTGTTCCTTTGATACGCCTGAAATCCAATGTAAAAATGGGGGTTATAGTGAACAATTTCAATTTCATCTCCTGGCGCCATGGAAAAGCCATCGACTTACTGGAACAACTGAACGACATGAAAAAGAAGCTGGGTAGTAATCCATTCGATTCATGGGTCCTAAACAACGTGTTCTACCGCTTAATAATTCCCCGTTGGGAAGTTGACCTAGTACGGCTAGCGGAACGAGTATAAACTATTTACGAGAAAATTTTACAAGGCTTCGTGCACACGCGCGGAGCTTTTTTATTTTTTCAGAAATGCCTCGATGATTTCTTTCACTGCTTTTGCTGAATTCCCCTGCTCCATCAATTCCGTTCGAAGCTCCTTTGCTCCGGGAAAACCGTTGATGTACGCCTTGAAATGTTTTTTCATAATAGAGAAACTTTTGATGTCGCCGAGGAGCTGTTCATACAGTTCGCAGTGTTCAATCAGCACGCGCAACTTTTCTTCCCTGCCAACTTCAGAAACTGTATAACGAG
The DNA here is from genome assembly GCA_964535545.1 of uncultured Candidatus Saccharibacteria bacterium. Taxonomy (GTDB): domain Bacteria; phylum Patescibacteriota; class Minisyncoccia; order Phycocordibacterales; family UBA9973; genus DALYCO01. The sequence goes on from CAZHUT010000019.1 coordinate 5,416, forward strand.
CATCACCGCCTCGTAGTTTACGGGCAATAAAACCTGGAAGTAATTTTGAATACCATGGTGTTTTCCAATTTCCTTTCTGGAGTATTTTGCGGTTGCGATCAAAAAGCCATGGATTGCCGAAGATGCCGCGGCCGACCATGATGCCGTCACAGCCAGTTTCTTTGGCTTTGAGTTCACCGTCTTCAAGTGTGGTCACATCGCCATTGCCAATGATGAGCGTTGGCACGTTCATTTGATTTCGAATTTCAACAATTCGCTTGATTCGAGACCAATCAGCCGGAACTGCAGACAATTCCTTTCGAGTACGGGCGTGGATCGTGAGCGCAGCAATGCCTTCGTTCAAAAGTTTTGGAATCCATTCTTCGATTTCTACTTTGTTATAACCAACGCGAGTTTTCACTGAAACAGGAATGTCACCTGCGCCTTCTTTGGCGGCGCGCAAAACCTCAATGGCCACCTCAGGAGTTTTGATCATACATGCACCAGCACCCTGTTTTTCAATAGTGCGATCGGGACAGCCCATGTTGATGTCGATACCGTCAAAGCCGAGCTCGCGGCAGAGTTGTGCAGCTTTTTTCATATTTTCAGGACTGGCAGTAAAAAGCTGCGCCACGATTGGCCGCTCGCCTTCCGTGTATGCGAGGTCTCGCATTAAAGCCTTTTTACCTTCTTCGTGCATCAAGCCATTAGCTGAAACAAATTCAGTCCAGAAAACATCTGGACCACCATTGGGCTGGCCATGTCGGGAATATTTTGCCACCAGTCTGCGGAAAGCTGGATCCGTCACATCTGCCATTGGCGCCAACGCAAAAAAGGGCCCTGCTCCGCTAAAGCTACGCAGGGCAAGCCCATTCCAGAATCCCATATTTATTTTAGTTTGCTGCTGGTTGTTGTTCATTTTCGAGAGGCACTGTCTCCTGTTCTGTGATATCTGGAGCCGAGCCGAACTTATAATACACTTTTTTGTCGTAACGTAAATCAAGATACTGAAGCGAGTTGAATTCATCCCGCAACTGCTTCTGTAGACTTTCTGAACTGAGTGCAAGAATCAGATTGTCAAAAAGTGTTGGCAGATCTTGTGAAGCAGTGAAAACAATCTTCTGCTTTGCATCGCTCATGACCGGCGAGAGGAGGAAGGATGATACTCCAGTTGAATATGTAACGAAGCCGTATGATGTCAGTCCATGAGCCGGCAATCCTTCTTTGAAACGAATCAGGTTCTTGAAATACTCGTCAGTGAAAATAGTTTTGCCGATTGGCGATTCGCCTTCAGTCCAACCGTAATTTCCATAAAAGACAAAATATACTGTACCGGAAAATGAAGGTGAGCGTGAAAAGATGTAGCCATGATCATCCACGTAATAGCAATTTGCCAATGTTCCTTTCGCCTCAGCTGGAAGCTTGTCGCACCAGAGGTAGACATTCTTGCGTTCGGTGACGTCGAGGACAAGCGTGCCCCAGTTTTCGCGGTGGAGACGGACGCTGTCGAAGCGCGGAAATCGCTCCGCGATTTCCGCGCTGAGCTGCTTTTCCGGATACAACAAAACATTACTCTTCGGTATCACCCACAGCCACTTCTCTGCCAATCGTGCGTTCACAGTATTCTTCACTTCATCAGCCGAGACAATGTAATTGCCGCGCACGACCACGCTCTGAATTTGCAGCTGGTGCGTTCGGGAAATAAAAATGGCAGAACCGACAATAATCAAAATCGAAATCAGTCCAATCAAAAAACGTACCCGCACGCGGCGTTTACGCTTTTCTTTCAGCTCCCGGATTCGATCTGCACTTTTTGTCCGTTCAAGTGCCATAGGACGCTAGGACTTTTTAGTGATAACCGTCTTGCCTCCCATATACTTCTGAAGAACTTCAGGAATCTTTACTGTTCCATCTGCCTGCTGATAATTTTCAAGAATCGCCGCAGGAAGTCGTGATGTTGCACATGCAGTATTGTTGAGCGAGTGCGCGTAGCGAACCTTGCCGTCAGTATCTTTATAACGAATATTCAATCGTCGTGTCTGAAAATCATGGAAATATGATGAAGAGTGTGTTTCGCGATATTTTTGCTGTGAAGGCATCCATGCTTCGATGTCGTATTTCTTTACCTGACCAAGTCCAAGATCGCCGCCGCAGTTCACTACAACATGATATGGAAGTTTGAGTGCCTGCATGAGGTTTTCAACGTGCGCTGTAATTTCTTCATGCCACTTTACTGATTCTTCATGGCTCGCTTCGCACAATATTACTTGTTCAAGTTTGAAGAATTCATGTACACGAATAATTCCCTTCACATCCTTACCGTGCGCGCCAATCTCGCGGCGAAAACATGGAGAGAACGCCAAGATCTTTTTTGGCAACTGTGATTTATCCAATGTCTCACCAGCGTAGTATGACATCGTTGCCACTTCGCCTGTTCCGGCAAGATATTTATCATCCTGAGTTTTATAGAGATCATCTTCAGCTTGTGGAAGATAGCCAGTACCGAGCAATGTTTCTCGGTTGACCATTGAAGGCACGATCATCGGAATGTATCCTGCCTTTACAAAGTAGTCGAGTGTAAATTGCCAGAGGGCAAAAAATAATTCCGCACCTTCATTCTTCATAAAGTAACCTCGAAAGCCGGCAACCTTGGTACCGCGTTCAAAATCAGCGAGATCCAAATCTTCAACCAACGCAACGTGGTCCTTTACTTCAAAATCAAATTTCGGAATTTCACCCCAAGTTTTAACCTCCGCATTCTGCTCATCACTCTCACCTTCCGGTACTGTCATGTCTGGAATATTTGGAACAAGCAGCATCATCTGTTGCCACTCTTTTGTAGCCTCACGCAAATCTTCCTCGCGCTTCTTCACGTCTTCTTTCATCGCCTGCATTTCAGTGATCATCTGCATGCGCTTGGTCGCGTCCTTTTCAACCGCAATCAAGTTTGTGATCTGGTTCTGTTCAGCCTTAAGAGTTTCAAACTGGTTCAATGCCGAAAGTCGCTTGTCATCCAAGACAAGCAGGGCGGAAACGTCAAAATCAATGTGCTTTTTCTTGGCGCCCATTTGGACAAGGTCTTTATTTTCCCTGATGAATTTAATGTCGAGCATTTGATTGTATCTTTAAGAATATTTCACCCACTCATATATATAGTAGGTTGGGGGTTAATAACTCCTGTATCTTAGCAATAATCCTATATTTTTCAAAATGAAAAAGCTTATTGGAGACGCTATCCCCGAACCACTGCGGCACATATCCCAGCCGCCCAAACATCTATATATAGTAGGCGACCTGCCGCCGGAGAGTTATATTCTTTTGACCGTCGTCGGTTCTCGCGACCATACGACCTATGGAAAAGACGTATGCATACAATTATTAGAGGGCTTAGCCGGTTACCCTATTGCCATTGTTTCAGGCTTGGCTTCAGGTATCGACACCATTGCCCACGAGACGGCTCTTCGGGTTGGACTAAAGGTTGTATGCTTTCCTGGTTCTGGATTGGATCCAAAAGTCCTCTTTCCAAGAAAGAATGTTGAATTAGCGGAAAAAATACTTGAGAGTGGTGGGTGCCTCATTTCAGAATTTGAGCCGATGCAGGTTTCAGCTGATTGGACATTCCCTATGCGCAACCGACTGATGGCAGGAATTGCCAAGGCAACGCTCATCATTGAAGCAAAAACTCGGTCTGGGACATTGATTACCGCCGACTTGGCGCTTGGTTACAATAAGGAAGTTTTGGCCGTGCCTGGGCAGATTAATTCTTCAAATTCCGTCGGTACTAACTTACTCATCAAACAAGGAGCAAAGCCAATCACTCGCTCAGAAGATATTCTTGAAGCGCTCGGTTTCAACATTGAACACACGCCAATTGCCACTCAAGCACGCATCAAGGAAATCAAAAACTGTTCTCCAGAAGAAAAGAAAGTACTTGAAACGCTCATCGAACCGCTTGAACGTGATGAACTTTCGCGACGGCTGAACAAGCCGATTCATGAAGTGAATATGACGCTGACGGTCATGGAATTGAAAGGATTAATCAAAGAAGAATACGGCGAAATTCGTCGCATTTAATTTTGCTGTTATTTGCCAGAAAAAAAGTTACATGCTACTAATTAGGAACACAATGAAATTATTGATTGTCGAATCACCATCAAAAGCAAAGACGATTGAGAAATATCTCGACGGCGCTTTTACCGTGCGCGCGTCTGTCGGCCACATCCGTGATTTGCCAAAATCAAACAAGAAAGCCATCGACATTCCAGCCGGATTCGTTCCTCATTACGAAATCTCAAAAGGCAAAGAAAAAGTGGTTAGTGAGCTCGGCGCGCTCGCCAAGAAAGCTGATGAAATTATTCTCGCTACCGACCCGGACCGTGAAGGTGAAGCTATTTCATGGCACATCACTGAAGCGCTCAAGCTGAAAGATACAAAGTCTCGTCCAGTCCGTCGCGCCGTCTTCCATGAAATTACGAAGGAAGCAGTTGAAGAAGCGCTCAAGCATCCGCGCGATATTGATGACAAATTGGTCAAAGCTCAAGAAGCTCGACGCGTACTTGATCGTCTTTTCGGCTACGATCTCTCCGGCTTGATCTGGAAGAAAGTTCGCTATGGCCTCTCAGCCGGCCGCGTGCAATCTCCTGCACTTCGCATCATCATGGAACGCGAACGTGAAATCCGCGCTTTCGTGCCTGAAACATACTGGGTGCTTTCTGGTTTGTTTGAAACCCCAAAGAAAATTCAGATCACGCTTACCTGCAATGAAGAACCACGGGATAAAAAAGTTGTAGACAAAATCATTGAAACTGGGAAGAAAGGAAATTGGGTGGTAACTGATGTGAAAGCTAGTGAACAAAAACGCTCGCCGAAGGCACCATTCACAACGAGTACTTTGCAGCAAGCGGCAAGTTCACGACTCGGTTATTCTCCTTCGCGAACCATGCAGATCGCCCAGAAACTCTATGAAGCTGGTTTCATTACTTACATGCGTACTGACTCAACAAACCTCGGCGCTCAAGCTCAGGCAGAAATTGCAGGCATTGTTGAAAAGCAATTCGGCAAACAGTATGTTGAAGTCCGCACCTACAAAACAAAATCAAAAAACGCACAGGAAGCTCACGAGGCAATCCGCCCAACTCATGCGACAACTTTGAAAGCAGGACACACTGACGAACAGGAACGCCTCTACCGCCTCATCTGGGAGCGCGCTGTTTCTTCACAGATGGCTGATGCAAAATTAATGAAGACAAAAATTTCTGCTGCGGTTTCAGGTGAAAAAGATTTTCCAGAATTTTCTGCGAACGGCTCACGAGTTCTCTTCCCTGGCTGGCTCGCGGCTGATACAGATGCGCGCGGTGAAGACGTGGAACTTCCAGAAATTTCTATTGGCGAAAAACTAAAATTGATCGATCTCAACTCTGAAGAAAAACAGACGCAGCCACCAGGCCGCTACACTGAAGCTGGTTTGGTCAAAGAACTTGAAGCTCGCGGCATTGGCCGACCTTCTACATACGCGTCTATCATGCGCACGATTGAGGAACGTGGCTATGTAACCAAAGAAGGCAAGACGCTCTTCCCAACTGACACTGGAGATGTGGTTTCAACATTCTTGGAAAACAATTTCGGCGAATACATCAGCGACTCATTCACTGCCGAGATGGAAGACAAGCTCGACGATATTTCAAACGGCGAACGTGAATACTTGAAGACGCTCAAGGATTTTTATGGTCCGTTTCTCAAAGACGTAAAAGCAAAAGACAAAGACGCAAAAATTACCAACCTTGGTGATGCCCCGAAAGAATTCAAATGTCCGGTGTGCGGCGCTGATATGATCATCAAACTCGGCAAGAATGGCAAATTCATGTCTTGTTCTCGCTACCCTGAATGTACTGGCGGTCGAACGATCGAAGGCAAAGTCATGGAAGGCCCAAAGGAAACTGGCGAACCATGTCCGGTCTGCGGTATCGACAAAGACGGCAAGGTCAAAGAACCTTCAAAATCCGGCGGTGGCAAGCTCGTCGTTCGTGAAGGACGCTTCGGCACATTTATCTCATGCTCCCGCTATCCGAAATGCAAGTACATCAAGGAAGACCCCGCTGAAGTTGCCCGCAAGATGACCGATGTCACCTGTCCTGTGTGCAACAAGGGCAAGATGATGGAGCGCCGCGGACGATTCGGTATTTTCTACTCATGTTCAAACTATCCTGATTGTAAAAACGCAATCAAGGCAAAACCGACCGGTAATATTTGCAACATGTGCGGCTCGCTCATGATGGAAGGAACCAAGACCATTCCGGAACGCTGCTCGAACAAAGCCTGTCCGAATCACAATCCACATAAACTTAGTAAGCCTGAAAAGAAGAAATAGCCCTATCTAAATAGATAGGGCTATTTCTTCTCTTGTAAATTTCAGCGCCAGATAGTAATCTGGTAAAAAAGACCCAACATGCAACTATTTTACAACTTTGAAGAGGTAGGAATGGACAATGACGATTTGCTCTATTCAACCGGAGATACCTACTGTTGTGGCTATCACAATCACTTCCACGGAGGTAATACTAAATTCCACGAATTAACTGAATTCAACCTGGAAACACGTTGGGGTATCAGCAAACAACAAGTATGGGAGCGCGAGCGTCACTATTACCAAACCAGTTTTTACGAAGAGATGAAACCGATTCCTGGTGCATATGAAGGTATCGATCATTTATACAAAAATGACCACAATACCCATATCATTACCGGAAGAGGTAAAGATGTGGCACACCACACCATCAGAAAACTCAGACAGGATTTTGAACCACACCACTTTCGCAGCATCAACCATACTGGCCCACAATTCTTTAATGGCGAACATGAGGCAAAAATTGTTGTGTGTGAACGACTTGGCATTCAGCTGCATTTCGATGATTACCTTACGACACTGATCAAGTGTGCGAACAAAGGAATTTTCGGTATCCTATTCGACAAGCCATGGAATCAATCAACCGACCTGCCGAAATTGATTTACCGTATTGAAAACGACAACTGGCAGCAAGCCATAGACGTATTTGAAGAAATAAAGAGAAAATATACTGGCCAGCCTATTTTTTAGGCGAAGCCAAACTAGAATCACTTGCCTCAGCGAAAGCGAGGCATTTTTTATTTGCTTGCCACAAAACTGATTCTGGCTATACTACGCTCATATGAAGAAATACATCGTTATCGCATTTGCGCTAGCCCTTATTAGTTTTGCCTCTGCCGCACATGCAGAAGTCTACCCTATTGCCGGAGTCTCAATTGTCGGCCGAGAAAAATTGTGCACTGGATGCAAGCCAACATCCAAGATGTTTCGCATTGTTAACACTGACTCAGCTGGAAATTTCAAGCTCTTAGATCTCACGACTGACGCCACATACGAACTATATTTCAATGACGGCGCACATGATCCATTCGGCGTATTCAAGGCAACTAATGGCGTCATTGCAGGAAAACTAACAGTTGAGGTCAGCGGTCAGCCTACGCCAAAGGCCTCTTTTGTTGTAGGTCAGTGGCCAGCAAACAAAATTGCTGCACTGAAAGAGGTTTTGATCAAAGAAGGCGTACTGACATCCACAGATGCTGCGGCAAAAACAAAGACCACGGAATTGCGCGCGGCAATCATGGCCTTTCA
>CAZHUT010000019.1:13145-15944 GCA_964535545.1 uncultured Candidatus Saccharibacteria bacterium
ATGCTGCGGCAAAAACAAAGACCACGGAATTGCGCGCGGCAATCATGGCCTTTCAGAAAAAATATAATATCAAGCAGACCGGTGAACTTGGACCGTTGACTGTCGCACAGCTCAACAAAGTTGCTCAGAAATAATTATTGAGCGATGATGGTTTCGCCATCAGTAACTTTGTCGCCCACTTTCACTTGGAGCTTTCGTGCTTCAGGAATCACAAGTACCACTTGTGAACCAAGCGCAATAAAACCAATTTTTTCACCCTGTACAACTTCGTCACCAATACTGACGTAGCTTTTGATGCGTCGAGCAAGAACGCCAGCGACCTGAATTACTGCAACTGTTTCGTCACCGTTTCTAATAACGGTCAGATTTTTTTCATTCGCATTAACCAGCTGGTCTCTTCCTTTGCCATAAAGCGCATTTTTGAATTTGCCATCATAGTGTTCAACGGCAATTACTTCGCCGACAACAGGAGCCCGTTGTACATGGATATTGCGGAGATTCATCTGGATGACGATAACATGTGCCGGCAATGTCACACCTTTCGCAACAAGATCATTTTGGATACCTTCTTTGAAGAACGTAACATGTTCGGTATTGACCTTATCAATAGCAATAATCTTTCCATCTGCAGGCGAAACAACTGTAGCATCAGTTGGGATCACACGAGCAGGAGTTCGGCCGAAATAAATAACGAATGCCCCGAGGGCTAGAATAAGTAGAATTATGAGTGTCATAAATTTTTTCACTGTTAGCAAGTATACCATACATTTGCTATAACTTGATTTTTTTCATTTTCCCTCTAAACTAGACATATGCCTATCAATGAAATCATAGCAACCCTACCATCCCCTCCAAAGAAGGATGTAGAGCTCATCATGCGAGCCTATGATTTTGCCTTGAAAGCCCACCAGGGGCAATTCCGCAAGAGCGGCGAACCTTATTTCATTCACGTCGTCGCCACAGCAAAAAATTTAGCCGAACTTGGCATGAGCCCGACCGTTATTGCAGCCGGCTTATTGCACGACACAATTGAGGATACGGATGTAACCGCCAAAGATATTGAAAAAGAATTCGGCAAAGAAATTCTTGATCTCGTTAAGGGCGTCACCAAGCTCGGTACTTTGAAGTACCGCGGCGTCGAACGAAATGTTGAAAATCTCCGCAAATTTTTCGTTGCCATGGCCGCAGATTTCCGCGTCATCATCATCAAGCTCTGCGACCGCCTGCACAATGTCGAAACGCTTCAGCACGTCAGCCCGGAAAAACAGCAGCGTATCGCCCTTGAGACATTGGAAATTTATGCTCCCCTTGCCAATCGACTCTCCATGGGTAGACTGCGCGGCAAACTCGAGGATGCTGCTTTTCCTTTTGCCTTTCCAAAGGAATACGAACACGTAAAGAAACTCATGGCAGAACGTAAGGGCGTGGATGAAAAATATCTGACCGAATATGAAACTGCACTCCGAGAAAAACTAAAGGATGTACGTTTGACCGTTATCCGCATGGATCACCGCGTGAAGCACCTCTACTCTCTCTGGAAAAAACTCGAAAAATATGGCGGCGACGTCAACAAAGTCTATGACATCATGGCCCTCCGCATTATCGTAAAGAGCATCGAGGACTGCTATCAGGTCCTCGGCGTCATTCACGGCTCGTGGAGACCGCTTCCTGGAAAGATCAAGGACTATATTGCCCTACCAAAGCCAAACGGTTACCGCAGTCTGCACACCACTGTTCTCACTGGTACCGGAGGTATTGTAGAAGTTCAGATCCGCACTGAAGAAATGCATATCGAAGCTGAATACGGTATCGCGGCTCACTATGCATACAAGGAAAAGATCAAGCTCGAGAAAAAAGATGTGCGCAAACAGTACGAATGGATTGCGCAATTGAAAGACACCCAGAAAAGCATTCGTGACACTGAGCAGTTCTTTGAATCACTCAAGATGGACTTCTTCAAGAATCGAGTGTTTGCCTTTACTCCAAAAGGAGATGTCATCGATCTCCCCGAAGGTGCATCTGTCATCGACTTCGCCTACAATGTCCACTCTGACGTTGGTAATCATGCCACTGGAGCAAAAATTCACGGCCGTTACGTCGCGCTCGATACAAAACTGCATAATGGCGACATCTGTGAAATCGTTGTTCAGAAAAATGCCAAGCCGAACGCAAAATGGCTTGAATTTGCAAAAACATCAATCGCTCGCAATCGAATTCATAAGTACCTAAAAACAAATAGTTTGGCCAAGAAGTTTGAAGACTTCCTTAAATAAAAAACTTCTCCTAGAGGGAGAAGTTTTTTATATTATAGAGATCAGGATCTTCTTCAGCTTGTTTAACCTCTTCTTTTGATCGGTCATCAATTACATTTAAGCCGGCCGTCTCTGGATTTTCAACAACTGGTGCCTGTTCCTGCACTGGCTGGAACGTACCGTTCTGCTCCTCAAAGCGAGCCATCATATTGATCTTCGGACCTTCTGCTTGTCTGCTCGTTTCTACGAGCGAAACTATGGTTCGCAAATCGTCATTTGAGAAAAAATCAATCGTAACCGAACCTCCAACTTCTCGTTTCTCAACGTGGACGCGGGTACCGAGTGTTTCCTGAAGCTTATGTTCAATTTCAAGGATTTCCGGATCAACGAGATATTCCTTCTTTCGTACTTTATCTGTAGCGATGCGGCGTGAAATTCGTTCTGCTTCACGAACACTAATTTTCTTGTAGAGAATTTCTTTGAAGAGTACTAACTGTTCTTCTGGTCGATCGTTCAGCATCATGAGCGGTCGAGTGTGACCTTCACT
>CAZHUT010000020.1:0-14385 GCA_964535545.1 uncultured Candidatus Saccharibacteria bacterium
TGGAGAAATGGCAGCATCATACTTACCTCGATTTTTGAAACCAAAAACGGAGAGCTGTTGTTTGCTGGCTCTTCAGGAGGTGGATTATCAATCGGACAGCGTGTAAAAATAATTAGAACTGATATTAACGAACCAGTCATTACACCAAAACCTTATCTTAAAAAAGGCGAGGCAATTAAATTGTTCGGAGAAAAAAACATAGACATATACAGTACACTCGGACAATTAGTTGGCCAATTTAGTGAAGGAGAAATTCTTACTTTGCCTGCGACTGGATTATATTTCGGTCACACGAATGGAAGAATAGAAAAAATATATTACTAAAAAATAGTTTGCTGATACTACTTACAGCCTTCTCGCATGCGGGAGGGCTTTTTTATTTAGATGCAACCCCAAGCAGGCCAGTCAGGAAAGATTTGCGATGGTATGGAGTGATTCCATGCTTTTTGATTGCTTTGTAGTGATCGTTGGTGCCGTATCCCTTATGATTTTCGAAACCGTATTCTGGGTGCTTCTCGGCGAGTTCTTCCATGAACTGGTCGCGAAGCACTTTTGCCGCGATTGAAGCCAAAGCAATGACTGGTTCTTTCTCGTCGCCTTTGATAATTGTTTCCTGATGCATGTATTCTTCCGGCGCGTATAAGCTTCCGTCCAGAAGCACGTGTACGTGTTCTGGTTCTACTTGCAATCGCGCCAATGATTCTACAAGCGCACATTTGATGGCGTTTGAAATGCCAATCGTATCGATATCGTCTGCGGGAATGTACGCCACTGCATAATCGAGTACACTTTTTTCGCGCCACTCCTCTATCTGAGCAAACCACTCTTCTCGTTTCTGTGGAGAAAGTTTTTTTGAATCTTTAATGTTAGGTGGAGGATCAATTTCTCGATCTTTCCATATAAGCGCACAGACCGCGACAGGCCCCGCAATCGGACCTCTGCCGACTTCGTCGATACCTATCAAGAATTTTGGTGTCTGTCGTATTATCACTGTATTAATTATACCAAAAACTAGAATTCAAGACACTATTTTATCTGGCGTTAGATTTGAGTGAGGATGCTATTAAAGCTAATCCCTTTAAAACCGCCTGATTTTGACTTTTGGTATATAAAGCTCGGCATTGATGGGTTTTATAGTAGAAATCAGAATCAGGAGACTCTAAAACCGAGTTAATATATTCTTTATTTTGGATTTGTCGCGAAGTCAGCATCATTCCTTTAATAGGATTACTTTCTGAGTTAAAGATATAAACGTTATTATAACCAAGAGAGGGATCTAAATAATCCCCACAATTTGCATTGAGAGCCAAATATACAGTATCACTATCCGATGCTTCGTTTGGTATCAGTGTATAGCTACCAATAATTCCATATTTATTAATAACCACTAGGTGAATCTTCCAGCCTGCCGGGTATAAAAAGGAAACTTCAGCACTCTGGTTTGATTCGAGAATAGAGAAACCAGGACGTGCTTCTCCTGTTTGTTCTAGTGCCTGACTAAGCGCGTCTGCAACCAGCTTTTCATTTCTGGCTTTCTTTTTATTGTAGTAAGCAATACCAACGCACACTGCGAGCACTGTGGCGGTTATTAAAAGAACCACTAAAGCACTAATTCCTTTGTTTGTATTTTTCATAGATAAAATAGTGGGAGTAATATTGACAGTATAACTTACAACTTTATAAGAACCTAACTTCCTTGAAGCAAAGACTAAAAACCTGTAAGCTATGGGCATGTCATCGCGCTTTATTCACCTGCACACTCACTCGCACTATTCCCTTTTGGATGGGCTTACCAAGCTCGAAACCATGGTGGATATTGCCAAAAAGCACGATATGCCGGCCATTGCCCTGACGGATCACGGCAATATGTATGGCGCTATTGAATTCTATAAATTGTGCAAGAAAGCCGGAATCAAGCCAATCATCGGCGTTGAAGCATACGTCACAGCCGGTTCGCGTTTGGACAAAACAGCAAATACTGACGGCGGTAAACGCTACTACCACATGATCCTTTTGGCTAAAAACCTGAAGGGTTACAAAAATCTCATTCGCTTGGTAACGAAAGCAAACCTTGAAGGTTACTACTACAAACCACGAATGGACAAAGAAATTCTCCGAGAATTCCATGAGGGCATCGTGGCTCTTTCGGGCTGCATGGGCGGAGAATTGTCGCAGACAATTCTCCGCGGCAATCTCGAAAAAGCTGATGAACTGATCAGAGAGTATCAGGATATTTTCGGCAAAGAAAATTATTTCATCGAAATCCAGTCACATCCTTCGATTGAACGCGACAAGGAATTGCGCGAGGCTTTGGTGAAGATTGCCAAGAAACACAAGATTCCAGTTGTTGCTACTCAAGACTCGCACTATCCTTGTCAGGACGATCACGAAGCACACCACACTCTGCTCGCCATTAATACTCAAGGAGACGGAAAAGAAGGCTTGGAATTTTCCAAAGACGACTTTTCACTGATCGACGAAAAAACTGCGCTGGAATATTTCAGTGACGTTCCGGAATCTGTCGCGAACACTTCGCTGGTCGCTGATCTTTGCGAAGATTACGAAATCGAACTCGGCAAGGCATACTTCCCTGAATATCCGCTCGAAGGAGTAACGGCCGACGAAAAATTGCGCGAGCTCGCCTTCAACGGATTTGCCTTCCGTGAACTCGAGGAAACCAAAGACTATAGAGACCGTCTTGAATATGAGCTCGGCGTTATCAAGCAAAAAGGTTATGCCGGCTACTTCCTCGTGGTGTCTGATTTGCTCCGTTATGCCCGTGAAAATGGAATCCTCACCAACATTCGAGGATCGGTTGCGGGATCACTCACAACGTATTTGATTGGTATTACGAATGTAGATCCGCTCGTATACAAATTGCCATTCGAACGTTTCTTGAATCCGGAGCGTCCATCCCTTCCCGATATCGATATGGACTACGCCGATAACCGACGTGGCGAAATGATCGAATACGCAAAACGAAAATACGGCGAAGATCACGTCGCCCAGATTGGCACATTCGGTACGATGATGGCCAAAGGTTCTGTTCGCGACGTTGCTCGCGCTCTCGGCTATCCATACGCAATCGGTGATCGCATTTCGGGAATGATTCCGATGGGCTCGCAAGGTTTCCCGATGACCATTGAACGCGCCATGGAAATGGTTCCTGAACTTGCCGCCGCGTACAAAAAAGAACCTGATACAAAACGCATCATCGATCTCGCGCTCAAAATGGAAGGCTGTGTTCGTCACGTTTCAGTGCATGCTGCCGGTGTGGTGATCGCCCCAAAACCGCTCTATGAATTTGCACCGACACAGTTCGATCCGAAGGGAGACGCCATCATTACTCAATACGACATGCACTACATCGAAGATGTGGGCCTGCCAAAATTCGACTTCCTTGGAATCCGAAACTTAGCTATCCTTGCTGACGCGGTGAAGCTCGTAGAACAGCTTCGCGGTATCAAAGTAGATCTTGACCGAATCGATCTTGAAGACATTCCGACATTCCATATGCTTGCCCGCGGCGAAACCATGGGACTCTTTCAGCTGAACGGCGGCGGTATGACGGCCTATCTCAAGCAGCTCCGTCCAACAACCATCCACGACATCAATGCCATGGTGGCTTTGTATCGCCCGGGTCCAATGGAAATGATTCCGGAGTACATCAAACGTAAACATAATAATGCGCTTGTGCGATATCTTGATCCGCGAATGAAAGACATCTTGGATCAATCATACGGAGTTATTACCTATCAGGACGATGTCATGATGATTGCGATTAAACTCGCTGGGTATTCTTGGCTTGAAGCGGACAAACTGCGTAAAGCCATGGGTAAGAAAATTCCGGCAGAAATGGAAGCACAGAAAGAAAAGTTGCTTGTCGGTTTCAAGGAACATGGCATGACTGAAAAGAAAGCACAGGAACTCTGGGCGTTGATTGAACCGTTTGCCGCCTACGGATTTAACAAAGCGCACGCCGCGTCATATGGCCGCGTTTCATATCAGACGGCTTATATGAAAGCAAACTACCCTGTCGAATATATGACGGCTATTTTGACCGCCGAATCCGGTGACGTGGAAAAGGTGGCTGAAATCATCCACGAATGTGAAAAGATGAAAATTGAAGTCTTGCCACCTGATGTGAACGCCAGCTTCGGCGGATTTACTGTTATTGAGAACATGCCAAAAGACGGCAAGACAGGCATTATTCGTTTCGGCTTCTATACCATCAAGAACTTGGGTACGGATATTTCTGATGTCATCATTGCTGAGCGAAAAGCGAACGGCAAGTTCACTTCCATCAGCGACTTCCTCGACCGCATCAAAAACAAAAATTTGAATAAGAAATCACTCGAAGCCTTGATCAAGTCTGGCGCAATGGACGACTTTGGCGAACGCGGCCAACTGCTCGCTAACATGGAAGCCATGCTCGACTACAACCGCGAGAACAGCAAAGTTTCAAATCAGGGATCGCTCTTTGGCGACTCGCCGGAAATTTTTAGCACAAGCTTTACCTTACAGCCTGCAGAACCTGCTTCACAGAAAGACAAACTGGCCTGGGAAAAAGAATTACTTGGCTTATTCATTTCCGGACATCCGTTGAATGACTTCCGAGAGAAAATTGAAAAATCCGGCATGAGCATCAAACGCATCAAAGAAAACATGAGCAAGGATATGCCAATCACCTTTGCCGGCATCATCGAAGAAGTGAAAGTCGTCATTACCAAAAACAACGACCGTATGGCCTTCATGCGCATTGCTGATTTCACTGGAACAGTTGAGTCTGTCGTTTTTCCAAAAGTATTTAAAGAGATTGGCGACAAACTCGCCGTCGATATGATAGTCGCAATCAAAGGAAAAGTTTCTGAACGCAAGGATGAAAAAAGCGTTTTGGTAGACGCGGTAAAGATGCTATAAAAATGCCCCGTCTTTGAATCAGCGGAGCGAAAGACACACTAACAACTAGTTACGCAACACAGGCACGGAGCATGGCAATATTGTATTGTGCCGCGTCTTCTTTGTTAAAGAAAATACATAGTGTTTTTATACGACCAACCGTAATCTGGCGACAAACAATGTCCGGGAAATTTTTACGTATCAACTGATATGCCATTGTACGGGTTGTATTGGCAGAAAAACGTAAAAAGGTGAACATACTATCTATAGCAATCGAAGCCGTGTGAGCATAGTACTTTGCTTTTCTGGTATTCAACTTGCCCAATTTACGATGGAAGCCGTAAGGTTTAAGGACAAAATAAATATTATTAAGGACGTGCTTATTTGCATTAAATACCCTATTTGATTGCGCTACGATTGGCGCTGCTGGTTTCGGCAACACTTGTTGTCGCAAGGTTGTTGTAGAAATAAGTTTGGGTACCTTGGTGAGCGTCATATCTTTAGCCTCGACCGGGAGCTGCTGTATCCCTCTGTACTCAAGCTCAGAGAGCGTTGCGCTGGTAGATAATACTTCATGCAACTGGGCTTTGGCCCTAAACAATTGCGCTTTCACTGTACCGAGCGGCAGATCAAATTTTTCAGCAATCTCCTCATACTTAAGTTCATCAAAGTAGCGGGCTTGAATGAGTTGCTGGTACATTGGCGCCAATCGCTCAACGGCAGTTCTCAGGGTCATATTTTGTACCTCAGTATCGAAGTGATTTTCCTGATACGTTGCATGCTGAGTGTTCAGTTCGTATATCTCACCGAGTGACAAGTCACTATCCTCGTGGTCAATAAACGAAGTAAGTGCAGTCTTGCTGCGTTCTTTAGAATTTCGCTTGCGATGCTCGTCAATAACATGATTATTGACTATGCGATACACCCAGGTGCTGAGCGCACCGAGTTTTACATCATACGTATAGTTCGTTGCAATTTTTGATAAAATATCCTGCTTCATTGTTTCAAAATTTTTATGACAATGATGTTTTATCAAAGCGGCAGTAACATAACCTTCGATTTTTTTTAATGTTGATAGGTCGTATAAATATTTTGCTGTGAGTGAGGTACCGAGCGGATTTCCTGCGACAGCGGCCAGAGTGGATTTGGTAGATATCATAGCGGTAGTTTTCTTTAATGGTACGCCGTTGATTGAAATTGTAAAGAGCTATTTGGTGTAAAAAAATGCCCGCCGACAAAGCCGGCAGGCAAAAGAAAATTCTGTATATCAATTATCGTGGTTTCAAAATAAAAAGAGAGTGGGCAAACGTAAATCCATTAAACTGAACTGGTTTGGGTGTAGAAATATGCACAGGCATGCAATTGGCGTTATTCGCCTGGCGCAATATTTCAGTTATTGTATAGCAATACATCATACCGCAAGTTGGCACATGCAGTGTCACGGCAGGTCCAGCGATTATATTCTGGACAGCAAAAGCAGACAAAACAATGTATCCATCTTTTTTTACAACCCGAGCTGATTCGGCAAAGATATTATCAATGCTATGCAAGCATGGAAGCGTTCCGCAGTTGATCACCAAGTCAGCAGACCGACTTTCAACTGGAACTGGCTCAGTATTCAGATCCGCAATGTGACCAGTAAATTTAACATTCTTTTCTTCGGCCATCTCATATGCCAAACTAATCATTGGTTTTGAAACATCAATCCCAATGAAAGTTTCGAAGTCGAGATCAGTAAAATGATTAAGTGAAGTAAATGGGCCGCAACCAACATCAACCACACATCCACCATCGTAGTTTTTTCGGACAGTATCCATCAGGGTTTCTTTTGCCGCGAGAACAACGTCCTTTTCTTTTGGAGTCATCTTCGCCCTAATGAGGTACTTACCGCAGTTTTCGAGGCTATGGTATCCTTTCACGTTAAATAATTTTAAAGCTCATAATACCATGATTTTTATCCTAGTCAAATTTGACGGCTTGTTTATTAACATATCTAAACAGATGTGTTACCATGCCGGTATTACTATTTTGACCAGCAATGGGCAGTAAGAAATGAGCAAACAAAATGCCGCTTCCAAGAAGCTTTGGAAGCTCGGTGCGAAGGAATTCAATACGCAGTACTTCGACTATAACAAAGACGGAGATCTGATCGTAAAGGAAGGAAATAACATCTATAACATCCGCTATCTCGCGGAGAAAATGGGCACATCGCTTGAACTGTTTTTCCCGTTCATCGTTGAAGAGCGTGTGGAAGACTTTCTCGATCTCACCTCTTCCCTGATCAAGAAACTCAAATACCAGGGCAAGTTCTTTTACCACTATCCGATGAAAGTGAATCAGAACAAGGAAGTAGTTATGGCATTGATCGGCGAAGGCGCGAACATTGAAACAGCTTCATACAACGAACTCTATCTCGTGAAGAAAATGCTCGAGCAAGGCACATTCAATACAAACATTCGCATTCTTTGCAACGGACCAAAGACTCCTGCATATATGTCCCTCATTGACGAACTCCAGCACAAAGGACTTCGTATCGTACCAATCATTGAAGGACCAAACGAGCTTGCTGCCCTCCAGCACTCACGCTACGATGTCGGTATTCGTCTCGATATGCCGGTCAAAGCTGATTCAATCTGGAACAAACCGATTGACCGTTTCGGCTTCCGCGCTGATGAACTCTTTGAGCTTGGCAAATTCAAGCACCTCCGCATTCTCCATTACCATGTTGGCTCACAGATCAACAGGGCAAACGACATTCTCGGTCCAATCAAATATGCTCTTGATGTGTTTTTCAAACTAAAAGAAAAAAATCCTTCACTCGATACGCTCGATATCGGTGGCGGTATGCCAATTCCGTACGATCGTAAGCGTGGCTACAATATCGAAAAAATCATGGAAGGCATCTTTGAAGTTGCCCGCAAAGAAGCAGACAAGCGCGGCATGCCGCATCCAAACATCATCTGTGAATGGGGCCGCTATATGGTTGCTCCAGCTCAGATCACTGTGTATAAAGTTATCGATACAAAGCGAATCACTTACAAGAAAAGCGAAGCGAAAAAATGGTACGTTATCGACGGCTCATTCATGAACGACTTGCTCGATACCTGGGCTATCAGCCAGAAGTGGTCAGTTGTACCGATTAATAACCGTGAAGATGAAAATCTAACGGATGTCTGGCTTGCAGGCTCAAGTTGCGACTCAGACGATATTTACAAAGGTGTTGACGGCACGGTTCGTCTTCCAGATTTTGATTCAAGTGAAGCAACCAAGCCGCTAATGGTCGCCGTTCTCGATACTGGTGCCTATCAAGACCCACTTGCCTCACATCACTGCATGCTCTCATCTCCAGCAAAAATCATCGCTCAAAACGGCCACATCATGGTAGTGCGCAAGCGCGAAACTCCTGATGATGTCGGCAAGGCGTTTGGTTGGTAATTATTAATAATCTTTCATCACTATGAACAATTCACTTCCAACATTTGAGTTCATTCTCAAAAATTATAAGAACTTCAACTCACGCGCTCTGCGCGACGCAACCCTCGCCTACTGGGATCACTCACAGAAAGGCGGCAAAATGTTCTGGGCAATCGCTGGCGCCATGTCATCAGCTCAGCTCGGTATCGTGCTCGCACCGGCAATCCGCGCAGGTTTGATCCACGGAATTTCTTCAACAGGTGCAAACCTTGAAGAATCGCTTTTCCGTCTCGTTGCTCATAATCACTACAAAGACTTCCCTGATTATCGTTACTTCACCAAAGAAGATGATACAAAGATCTTGGAAGACCGCATGCGCCGCGTGACAGATACTTCAATTCCTGAAGATGAAGCATTCCGTGTCGTTGAAAAGCAGATCGTTCCAACATGGGAACAAGCTACAAAAGACGGCACTCGAAAATTCTGGCATGAATACTTCTATGATTTGATCCAGTCAGTAGACAAAGCAAACCACCAAGGTAGTTCAGAAGAATGCTGGCTCCTCGCTGCAGCTGAAGCAAAACTCCCAATCGTCGTTCCTGGATACGAAGACTCAACATTCGGAAACATCTTTGCGTCTCATGTGAAGCATGGCGAAGCAAATGCTTCAATCGTAAAGTCAGGTATCGAATACATGGCAAACTTCTATGATGAATACCAGAAGCTTGCTGAAGGTGCTGGCGTAGGATTCTTCCAGATCGGTGGAGGTATCGCTGGTGACTTCCCAATCTGCGTCGTGCCATCACTCAAGTACGATATGGAAGTCAAAGACGTAAAGCCATGGGCATACTTCTGCCAGATTTCTGATTCAACCACGTCATACGGTTCATACTCAGGCGCTACTCCAAACGAAAAGATCACCTGGGACAAACTGACAAAAGACACACCAATGTTTGTCGTCGAATCTGATGCGACTATCTGCGTTCCGCTTATGCTGACTGCTTTACTTGAAGCAAAAGCAAATCCGGAAGCGGCAAATAAACTCATTCAGCAATACATGAAATAAAGATTTAAAATCCCTGAAACTTCAGGGATTTTAAATTAAATATATTTTAATTTTATGCACATTGAGTATACTTTAATAAAATGATTCACAACAAATTAAAAGTATGAAAAAAATATATATTGCCAAAAGAATTGCAACGATGCCTGATGATGAGACGATTCTTGCAATTAGCCCCGATATGAGTGTGCAAGAAATTCATGATATATATATCAGCCATTCGATCCCAAGAAATACATACATCTACAATGGTCATTGGATTTTACGATCTCCACTATCGGAATCACATTTTACCGAGAATAGACTGCCCGAAAACATGCGGCCATTGGATATCTGGAATATGGTAAAAGAAAAAATTGATACTAGTGATATTGTAGTCGGTATTATAAATTCAAAAGCATACGGAACTATTGCTGAATTAGGATACGCCTCTTCAAAAGGCACTATCGCAGTGTATGTTCTACCTGAACTTGACATGGCTGAGTCAGAACTACAAGACCTTTGGTTTATATTTCAGATCGCCCAATCAACCAAACATCTCTGGGAAGATAGGGATATTCAAATGCTAGATGAGTTTAAAGAATTTAAAATTTATTCGGTACAAGATTATGAAAGATACCTTGCAAACATTGTACCGAATTTCATGAAAAGAGGCTGAGTCCCATATACCCGCTGAATCATGCGGGTATTTTTTTATCCCTTGCAAGATGCTATAGTGTGCTCATGAAAGAAATGAGAATAAACTCACTTGGAATAATCTTACATGAGAATAAAATCCTCGCCCAAAAAGGAACCGATCCAGCAACTGGTAAAGTTTTCTGGCGTCTTCCTGGCGGTGGCATTGAATTTGGAGAAACTTCAAGTGAAGCTCTTGCTCGAGAATTCCTCGAGGAGATAGGTGTCGGCATTAAAAATGAAAAATTGCTGACGGTAATTGAAAATATTTTTACATATAACAACACTGTTGGACATGAAATAACATTTTTATATCAAGCAGAGCTCGCAGATGCAACCATATACTCAAAAGAAATTATCAAAAAACTTGATAAGGAGAACGACAGTTTTGAGTGGGTTGAAGTCGCAGGAATTAAAAGTGGTGAGACAATTCTATATCCTCAAGCAAGCGTGCAATATCTCTAATTAAAAAATCCCCATATGGGGATTTTTTAATTCCTATTTCTTTTTCCCTTTCACCAACCGATCTTTATAGAAAGTATTGATCATATTGTAGACAATCTGCGCCGCACCGTATTCTGTCAGCACATCATCGTCTACTGGAGAAACCTCAACAATATCCGCACCAACCATCTGTTTCTTTTCGATAATTGTTTCGAGAAGTTTGAGGCCGTAGTACCATTCAAGACCTCCCTGCACCGGCGTACCAGTTCCCGGCATATATGCAGGATCAAATCCGTCTACGTCGATTGAGATGTATACCTTTTTGGTTTTGATCGCTTTCAAAACTTCAGCGATACTTGGAACTTTTTCTGTTCCCCATTGAAATGCCTTAATGTTTTTATTTGTAGTGAAATAGTCGTGCTCATCTTTTGAGAAAGCGCGAATACCAACTTGCACGAGATTGTAACCCATTTCGTGCGCGCGTCGCATGACTGCTGAGTGAGCGTATTCTGTTGGGTCTGTGTCATTGTAGTCACTGTCATCTTTACGAAGATCGCAGTGAGCATCAATCTGGAAAATGGTGACGTCTTTTGGATTGTGCTTTTTTGCAAGCGCTTTGAGCGCGCCAAATGACATTGAGTGTTCGCCGCCGAGGAGAAAAACAAAATCAGCATTACTGTCGCTACATGCTTCAACAACTGCTTTGTGAGCAGCTTCTGGCTTCATGGTTTTGAGTCCGGAAATATCTTTGTGAGCAACTTTGATAAATGCTGGAGATTCAACCTTGTACCGTCGGTCAAAAAACTCAATCTGAGTATTTAAACATTCGACGATTTTTTTCGGACCTTCTGCTGTTCCCTTGTGGAATGAAGCAGTCTTGTCATATGAAGCTGAGACCAAGAGCACATCGTGCTTTTCTTTTGGCTTGGCGTTGATGATTGATTGTGGCATGAGGATATACTAGCAAAGATAACGGTATATGCAATAAAAATGCACGGCCAATTTAACTGGCCGTGCTGGAGTAACATATGTATCATTTTACTGTCTCTGTTTTTACAGTTTCAGTCTTTTGGTTGTGAGTTGGTGTATCATCTTGAGCACCATAGCCGAATCTCTTATTTCTGTTAAGGATCTTGCGTGCCCTTTTTATTTGATCAAAAATAAGCGCATGCTCTTCAGCCTTATAATCCTCAAATGAATATGCAATGACGCTTATATCATCCAAAGTGGTTTCGGGGTGATTAATATACTTTTGTAGCAATTTTGCCCTAAATTCTATTGAGTGTTTACTGTCCAAAATAGCCTCTGGCCAGTCATGATACGGAATAGTTGTAAATGGTTTGGGTAGTATTTTGAGTGCAATTTTGTGCTTGGTGTGCTTAATCCATTTTACAAAATAGAGAACGCTTGGAACTCTTGTTAGGTAGTCTTGAATCATAAAGATGCACAAAACAACAAAGAGTACTGCTGGTACATTTATTTCAGAGACGTCAAATATATTCATGTATGTGTTTTTAACGATAGTACATCGGATATAGGAACCTGTAAATACCCTTTAAAAAGCCTATTAGGCATGCTAGTATGGACCTTATATGAACCAAGAAGAACTATCCAAGGTCCGCCACACCCTTGCTCACCTTTTGGCGGCTTCTGTCCGGGAATTGTACCCTGGCGCGAAGAATGCTATTGGCCCATCTGTCGAAAATGGCTTCTATCAGGACTTTGATCTCCCAACCAAAGTTGGCGATGAAGATCTTCCGAAAATCGAAGCGAAAATGCGTGAACTCTTGAAGACCTGGAGCACGTTTGAACGACGCGAAGTTACTCCTGATGAGGCTCTTAAAGAATTTGCCTGGAATGAATACAAAACCGAACTCATCAACGAATTTTCTGAAGGCGGTAAAAATCTGACATTTTATACAAATGGCGGCTTCGTTGATCTTTGTAAGGGCGGTCATACTGAGGATGCGCGCGAAATCAAACCTGATTCATTCAAACTTGAACGCGTTGCTGGTGCGTACTGGCGCGGAGATGAAAAAAACAAAATGCTCACTCGTATTTATGGCGTGGCATTTTCTGACAAAGCTGAACTTGATGCCTTCCTGACCCAACAGGAAGAAGCCAAGAAGCGCGACCATCGAAAACTCGGCAAAGAAATGGGTTTGTTCGTTTTCTCAGACCTCGTTGGTCCTGGACTTCCCCTCTGGACTCCAAAAGGTACCATGATCCGCGAAGCATTGAATGATTATGTTTGGTCACTCCGCAAAGCACGCGGCTATCAGAAAGTGACTATTCCTCACATCACTAAAAAAGAACTCTATGAGACTTCGGGTCACTGGGCAAAGTATGCTGATGACTTGTTCAAGATTCATACTCGCGAAGATCATCTCTTTGCCATGAAGCCGATGAACTGCCCGCACCACACGCAGATTTTTGACAGTGAACCACGAAGTTACCGTGACATGCCGCAGCGCTACGCAGAAACAACCATGGTATACCGTGACGAACAGTCAGGTTAACTCTCCGGTCTTTCCCGCGTGATTTCAATCACTCAGGACGATGCGCACGTATTCTGCCGAGAAAATCAGATTGAAGCAGAAGCTTTGGCTATTTGGGATATCATCGAAACATTCTACGGAACATTTGGATTTAAACTCCAGGTCCGTTTCTCACGCCACGATCCATCTCAGATGGAAAAGTATTTGGGTGGCGCAGAAGTCTGGGCAAAAGCAGAAGGCGCGCTTGAAAACCTCATGAAATCAAAAGGCGTCACTTGGATGGATGGTCTCGGCGAAGCAGCATTCTATGGTCCAAAGATCGACTTTATTGCTCGCGACTCAATCGGCCGTGTCCTCCAAGTTGCAACTATTCAGCTCGACTTCAACCAGCCAAAGAACTTTGGTCTCGTTTGTACGAATGAAAAAGGTGAACGCGAACAGATCGTCATGATCCACGCAGCGATCATGGGTTCAATCGAACGCTTCATGTCGACAATGATCGAACATACTGCCGGCAACTTCCCTGTCTGGCTCTGCCCTACACAAGTCACTATTGTGCCAATCCGCGAAGAGCATAAGGCTTTTGCAGACAAACTCTACGCACAGTTGGTTGCACAGGATATCCGCGTCAAACTCGACGATGGCAAAGACAGTATGGGCAAGCGCATTCGCGAATCAAAGACACAGCGCATTCCATATACAGTTGTTATCGGCGACCAGGAAGCTTCAAGCGGCAATCTGACTATCGAAGTTCGAAGCGGTGAGAAGTTGCAGATGGACTCCGAAGCATTCCTCGCAAAGCTTACAGAAGAAATCAAAAACCGCTCATAGATAACTTGCCGAAAGGTAAGTTAATCCGAGCAGCGTGACACATGAAAAAACCGTGACCAGGCGAGGTCACGGTTTTTTGTTATAGATATTTGATCTCCTTCCCCATCTTCTGTATCAGATCATGTTCCCATTGGGCGCCTTTTGATGTCTGCCAGTTCGGTATAAAATAAAATGTTTTGATTTTCTCCTTCTGCATAAGTGGTAAATAGAAATCATCAAGGATGCTGTATGCATATTCTCCCGGCTTCAAATCTTTTTTCAGCTTTTGCATCGGATACTCAAAAAGCATTTGGTCAAATACATGCAATCCCTGTACTTGGAGTTTTTTTATTTCCTCGTTAAAGGCATGGAGATTGGCTTCAAGGCTACCCAGCCCTCCGGTTGCAATTGGCCCACATACTTGGACGATATCATCAGGCATACGGTCATATATGCGCTCAGCGACAACATACATATCTTTTGCAGATTCGGCTTTCTCGAGATCTGCATGATCTTTTTCTGTCCAATATGAAAGTGTTATTTTACTTATTTCCATAAAAATGCGCGATACAATTATCTTCA
>CAZHUT010000021.1:0-14206 GCA_964535545.1 uncultured Candidatus Saccharibacteria bacterium
ACCAAAACCGCAATAATGATATAGAGAATAATCATGTAATTTCATTAAACTGATATAGGGATATTATAACATCTACGCAAGAAAAAACACCCCGTTAGAAGGGGTGTTTTTTGCTTAATTCTGACTCATGAGTGACTGAAAGAATTGCTGGATTGGCATTGCCTTTTCCGGCTTTTCCACAGTTACCTCTTTGTTGTAGTCGCTTGCTGTAATTTCAAATGTCACTGTACCCTTACTGTTTTGACCTACGCTTGTAGCACCTGAATCATCGAAGCTCATACTGAATGATGTCTTGTAGACGAGGTAATCGTCCTTACCAACCCAGAATGAGATCGGAGAAATTTTGAGCGCGTTCAATGCCTCCTTATCATCATCGGTGAAGTTCTTAACCGGCATTGGTTCAAGTCCAGCTGTTGGAGCATATGAATTGTAGAGATCTGCATACTTTGCCAGGAAATCTGGAAGCTTCTGCATGTTCAACGTCATTTCATATTTTTCGGCTGGGACACCAGATACGACTTCGCTTCCCTTTTTATTCAGCTTGCTTACCAGGCCCGTGTCGATAGTGAGCGCGTATGCCTTTTCATAAAACTCAGCTGGCATGCGTGTGCCGGCATTAAGCGTATTTTCCAACTCTGCCGCCTTGTCCGAATTTCCAAACTGCTTGTACATTTCAATCGGATCAAGTGAGAACCACTTGTTCATGATCTGTGATGGCTCAATAAATGGAAGTGGTGGGATACGTGTTGGACGCAAGTAGAGCACGCGATCGAGTACGCGGAGATCCATTTCTGCTGCCATATCCTGGCTGCCTGCTTCTGCACCTGAAAGTGTTATGTGAATATCTGCACTATCATGTTCGCCGGCTTTTGAAACGACGCCTGAACCTTTGAGAGCAAATTGTCCTCCCTGTCCGTCTGCACCGTCTTCGATTGAACCATTAACGGCAACATCAAGATGCACGGAAGTTACATTCTGCTTCGCTTTGAGCATGTTCTGCACAAAGGCATTGGTGGTGTTTTTGTTGTTTATTGGTAGAACGCCGCTTGAAGCCAGTGCAACACCGGCAATAGCTACAATGGCAACGAGACCTAAGATGACCTTTTCCTTGTTTGTCATATGGGAGTAGTATAAATGATTATCCGGCCAAAGCAAAACCCCGCATTAAGCGGGGTTTATAAACCGGTAACGACTGGTATTGAATCTATGGGAGCTGTTGCCTGCGTCAATGAAATTTTTCTTCGATTCCTCAGAAAAATTTATTGACCTCCGGCGTCCCGTAGGCAAAACTTTTGTGGTTTTACCGGCAGTGCTCTCCGAGAACATTGATCCTATTTCTTCCCTTTTGATTTCTTCAGTTCGTGATTACCTACAAGAACCAGGATCGGTGATGCGACGAAGATTGATGAGTAGGTTCCAAAGAACATACCAACGACGAGCACGAGCGCAAAGTTCTTGGTTGTCACCGGTCCGAAGAAGAAGAGTGCCAAGAGAGCGATGATAACCGTCAATGATGTATTGATTGATCGTGTAAATGTCTGGCTTAAACTTTTGCCCACTGTTTCTGCGAATGTTTCGCCGACATGGAGTTTCAAGTTTTCGCGGATTCGGTCGAACACCACGATAGTGTCAGAAACTGAGAGACCGAGAACTGTCAGCAACGCGACTACGAAGAGCGTATCGACTTCCGCGCCATGGAAATGGCCAAGGAGGGCGAAGACGCCTGATGGGATAATGATGTCGTGAGCCAATGTAACAACTGCGATCAAGCCGTACTTCCATGATGCGACCGGTCGTGAGACGTGTCGGAAGGCAAAGGCGATGAAAGCAATGATGGCCAAGATGACCAAGATGATTGAGATGATTGATTTGCGAGCAAGTTCAGTTCCAACTGACGGACCGATTGAAGTGTATGACTTTTCTGTAACCGCAAATTCTTTCTTGATTGAAAGTGTTTCAACCAATGATGCGCGTTCTGTTTCTGTCAGGTCGCGTGATTTGACGACGATATCCTTATCGCCACTTTCCTGGATAATTGTTTCGCCAAGCTTAAGCGTGCCAACTGCTTCAGTAACTTTCTCAAGTGCTGGACGTGTATTTGTGTATGACACTTCCATCAATGATCCGCCTTTGAAGTCGATGCCGAGCTTAAGGCCATAGGTTGCGATCGCCACGATTGATGCCAGTACGATGAAGGCAGAAATAGTGAGGAAAATTCGTTTGTGATTGATGATAAACATAAGAGTGTATGTGGTTAGTGCTTAGTTTACCTTCTTAGCATTGGACAAGCCTGAGCCGAAGATAAATCGAGTAAAGGCATTTGACTTCTCTACCCCGACCGCGAGGAGAAATACTCGAGTGATGCCGATTGCTGAAATCATTGAGACAATGACACCGAGCATGAGCGTGAGCGCAAATCCTTTGATGAGCGATGTGCCGAACCAGAAGAGGATGATTGCAGTGATGAATGTTGAGATGTTTGAATCTCGGATCGAAAGCCATGCGCGAGCAAATCCTTCACGAACCGCATCAGCGATGTTGTGACCTCGTCCGATTTCTTCCTTGATACGTTCAAAGATGAGCACGTTTGCATCCACAGCTATACCGATGGAAATGATAAATCCTGCAATGCCTGCTGCTGTCAGCGTAACTGGAATAAGTTTGTAGAGGAAGAGCGTGATTGCAACGTAGATTGCAAGCGCAAGTACGGCGAGGAATCCTGGGAATCGGTACCAGAAGATCAGGAAGGCTGCGATGGCAAGGAAGCCAATCAAACCTGCGAGAAGTCCTGCGTTAACTGCCTGTGCTCCAAGTGATGGTCCAATCGTCTGTGTTGATACGAGTGAGATTGGCACTGGCAATGCACCTGAGTTCAAACGGCCTACGAGAAGCTTTGCTTCCATTGGTGTGAAGCTGCCGGTGATCTGCGCCTGACCGCTCGTGATTTCCTGCTGAACTGTTGGAGTTGAGATTGGTGCTCCGTCAAGGAAGATGGCAACTGGTTTGCCGATGTTTGCCTTTGTGATTTCACCAAAGAGCTTTGATCCCTCTGCATCGAAAACGAGAGAAATAGTTGGCGCTCCTGTTGTCTGATCAAACTGGAGTGTTGCCTTTGAGAGGTGACGCCCTGTCAGATCGGTCGTGATCCAGTTCTGATCTACTGAGATATCGCCAACACTGCCATCTGGATTGACGGTTACTTGCTGCGGCTTTGGATTTGGATCAATTGTTTTGAATTCAAGCAATGGTGTCTGACCGATCATTGCTACTGCCTTTTCGGTATCAGTGACACTTGGGAGATCGACAATCAATCGTTCCTGTCCCTGGTTTGCAAATCCGCCGTGTTCTACCTGTACGACAGGTTCTGAAACTCCAAAGAGGTTCACGCGGCGTTCAATGACATCACGAAGTGCTGCCATGGCATCACTCACCTGTCCTGAGGCAACCTGTGAGATATCAGCCTTGTAGACCAAATGGCTGCCGCCTGAAAGGTCGAGACCAAGGCGGAATGGGAACTTAGTAAAAAATGCTGGTGTTGCGGCTTTGTTGCCGGCAAGACGAGCTTCAGATCCGAATACGAAATACCCGAGGGCAAATCCGAGGATCAAGATAACAAGCGCTAAAACGCGTTTCTTCCACATACAGAATAACTTACTCTTATCAATAATAATGGGCTCATTCTATAGCTTTTGGCCCCATTCTGCAATTGACAGGAAGAGATTTTATTTCAAAATAATAGGGACTAGTATGATTGCCAAACCGATGGCGATACGGTACCAGCCGAAGATTTTGAAGGTGTGTTTTGAAATGTATGAGATGAACCACTTGCTCACGATGTATGCCACAACAAACGATGTGGCAAAACCAACGACAAGAAGCACCCATTCATGACCGGTGAAGGACGGACCTGATTTATAAAGGTCATAGGCGCTGGCTGCAAACATGGTTGGCACAGCCAGAAGAAATGCAAAGGTTGTGATGATTTCGCGTGAATAACCACGAAGGAGGCCGTAGATGATGATAGCGCCAGAGCGGGAGATGCCGGGGATGACGGCAAGGGCTTGAGCGGCGCCTACGGCGCCGCTCTCCAGGACACTCGGATATTCTCCCTTTACTCTTCCCTGTCTAGGCACAACCAAATACTCAACAACCAAAAAAACGATTCCCCCAACCAGCAATGTGATACCTGAAACAAAAATATTTCCGATTAAATATCCTTTGATAAATTTATACAGAACGAAACCAATAAGTGCTGTTGGTATAAATCCGGCAATGACGCGAGGCACCAACTTTTCTCGGTATTCCCAAACCAATCTAAAGAAAATAACGCACACAGCCAGAATTGCGCCAAACTGAATAATAACGGTGAATGATTTCAGGAAATCAGTTTCTGCCAACTTCATGACAGAGGCAGCCAGTGACAGATGCGCGGTGGAAGAAACCGGCACAAATTCAGTGAGGCCTTCGACGATTCCTAAAATAAAAGCATGTAGTATGGTCATAGATATTTTTTCAAAATTGTATACACGCCGTACGCAAACAAAAATCCCCAGAAAAATCCGGCGATGATATCTGTAGGATAATGCACGCCAAGCATCATTCGTGAAAGTGCGATCAAAACACACAAAATGCCAATTACTCCGTCAAACCAGCGATGTCGGGAAATAACTAATGAAGTTGCTGCAAAGAGTGCGCCGGCAAATGATGCATGACCTGAGGGAAACGAGAAGCCTGCTTCGGTAATGATAGGTGTAAACCCGAGCGTCGTAAATGGACGAGCCACTTCAAACAAGCCTTTAAAGAAATAATCTGTGATCAGAACAGCCAATGCTACCGTCACGACGAGGTAAATACTTTTTTTAACCGGTCTACGTTCAGTCACGAACATGTACATCACAACGGCAAGTGGCACGAGGTACACCATCCACTGCGAAAAAAAAGTCGCAGCTTGAGCAAGCCACGGGTGGTGTTGGGTAAGATGAAAGAAAAAATAGAGAATGTTTGTATTCATTACATTCTCATGAGCTTAAGGAGATTTTTAAACAGGCAGGCAATGGTTACTGGACCGATGCCGCCCGGGACTGGAGTGTAGTAACTTGCTTTGGTATATGCATCCGGCGCAATGTCGCCTTCAATCTTCCCTTCAACTTCGCTGGTGCCGGCATCAAAAAGGATTACTCCTTCTTTGATCATGTCTCTCGTAATGAGACCTGGTGAACCTGCGCCAGAAATAATGACGTCTGCGGTCTCCAAAACTGATTTGAGATCTGAAGTCTCACGACCAACGACAACCGGTTCAATATGCTGCGTCTTGAGCCAAGCCTTCACTGGAGCACCGACAAGTTTCCCCTGCCCAACAATGACAATCTTTTTTCCGAGAATTGAAATCGGCACGCGTTCGATGAACTCGCGAATCGCACCTGCAACGGCCGGCAAAATTTCTGCGTGGCCTTCGGCAATGTAGCGTCGTGCTGAGACAGAAAGCATATCGATGTCTTTGAGCAATGGCACGGTATCAAGAATCTGTTCTGTTGGAATGTGTGCAGGCAGCGGCAATTGAATGATAATGCCATGATGTTTTTCTGAAAGATTTTTTACTTCAGCAACCAATGCTTCAGTTTCAATAGTTTCGGCAAAGCGGAATACATTGAGTCGGACACCGATACGCTCGGCAAACCGCTGCTTCATCAGAATGAAGTTTTCGATCACCGGATTTGAACCGACGTAGATAATGCCGACTGCCGGTGGATGCGACAAAGCCGCCACGGCCGCCTTGAGCTCGTGTTCCATCTGCGCTACGACTAGTTTTCCTAAAAGTGGTTGTGACATTATTTTGTATTTACTACCTCACTGCTGCCTGCGTGCCCGGCATCCTTGGCCGAGCTTTGTGTCTTCGCGCACACGACCTCGTCCAAGGATGCCGGGCACTTCGGCTAGTAGCCGACAAACTCGTGCCGCATATCATCCGGGTGGGCATGACGGCGATACTTCCGCATAGAAGACAGAATACCAAGCGCGAGGAATTCTGTCACGAGGTGTGATCCTCCGTAACTCATGAACGGCAGCGGAATACCCGTCACCGGCATAATGCCCAAATTCATGCCGATATTGATAACGATATGACTCATAAAGTACAGCGATACACCGACACCGAACAGAATTTCAAAGTTTGAGCTTCCATACAGCGCCGTGTTGAGAATTCGCCACATCAGAAAACCGTACACAATGATAAGCAGTACTGCTCCGACAAATCCCCATTCTTCGGCAAAGGCGGCAAAAATAAAGTCTGTCTGATACTCAGGAAGGAACTGCAAGCGTGACTGTGTCCCGAAACCAATTCCCTTACCAAGTATCTGCCCTGAGCCGACGGCGATATTTGCCTGATAGACGTTATAACCACTGCCCCGAATATCCGAATACGGGTGAATGAAATTGAGGACGCGAGCTTTCTGATATGGCTTAAATACAAACATCCACAGTGCACCAAAGGCAAGCAAGCCGATCAGACCGAGCAACAACAAATGTCGCTTTGAAATTCCAGCCACCAGAGCCATACCAAACCAAATCATGAAAATCACCATGGCACTACCGAAGTCTGGCTGCAGAAAGACGAGAACAAACGGAACCATGGCATAAACACCTGAAACCAGAATGTGCTTGAAATGAGCAATCTCAACGTGGCGGCGGGAAAAATATTTTGCCAGCATCAGGATGACAATGATCTTCATAAAGTCGGATGGTTGGAAGGAGAAG
Source organism: uncultured Candidatus Saccharibacteria bacterium (assembly GCA_964535545.1). Taxonomy (GTDB): domain Bacteria; phylum Patescibacteriota; class Minisyncoccia; order Phycocordibacterales; family UBA9973; genus DALYCO01. The sequence goes on from CAZHUT010000021.1 coordinate 6,754, forward strand.
CTGCCGAGCGAGAACCAGCTTTGGGCGCCATTTGAACTATGTCCGAGCACAAAGAGCACAACAAGCAAGAATGAGAAAAAGAGAAACAACCCTACGAGAATGCTCGTTCGCTTGAACACGCGCACATCAAATTGTGAGGCAAGAAAAAAGAGAACGATTGAAACCACTACCCAAATGAGCTGTTTTGTCGCCAAATGGCTCTCCCCTGTAAATGATGTCATAACCAGAATTCCGGCCCCAACAATTGGTAAGGTAAACAAAACCAAAAGCCAATCCGTTTCTTTGAATGTTGTGCGGATTTTATCGAACATATTATTGAAGGCTTACTTTGAAGACGTCGAAACGAGGCAACAATTCTGTTTTGACCACCTGACTATAAAATGGAGCCGGCCAGGTGAAATACACTGGCGACTGCTGCTTTGGACCGAGAGCCTGGATCAGTGTCTGCGATGCGCCGACGGCATTTTCGTCTTTGTCGTACAGAATGGCGATGACAGAAATATTGCGTACACCATAACGGTCTGAAACATTAGTAATTGTGCCGGAAACTTTTGGCTTGCTTTCAAAACCTTCCATCTGCGGATTGCTTGGCACGACAGTAATAGTATTGATGCGCGGATCAAGCGAAACCCAGAGCGGATCTTCGGTGAATTTGAACTCTGCGTATTTTGGAACGCGTGAGCCAACTTGAATGCCGCCTTCGAAAATTGCCGAAGCGCCATTCGGAGCGATGTAGGCTAAGCCTTCTCGTTCGGTAATGAATTGATGATCGGCATCATAAATCTTGAACTGGTATGGAACATTGCGTGCCGCTGCGTAAATGTTCGGATTCTGAATATACGCAACTGCGTTGGCAACAGTGCTTGTCACCGGAAAGACACGTGACCATTTCACAACCACATCAGTTGTCTGAAATGCACACAGCTTTGCGCAGCCACCGCCACAATCTACTCCCTGTTCGGTGCCATTCTGCTTGCCATCAAAGCAAGTCGGTTCTTTTTGCAATTTTGGAACGATAATAATCGCGGCAATGATGAGGATAATTGCCAGAAAGCCGCCGACGATCATTAATTGGCGCGAAGCGCCCCACGATAGTGCCATATAAACCCTAGTATACGCTAAAAGCCGGAGCGAATAAAGTACACGCTTTCCATAGTATTCTGGCTATTTTCCAAAATTCTCAATCGATCCTCCATCTGTCACATTCGTAAATCCAACCTGATTCATAAAGGATTTTGCCATCATTGAGCGATTACCCGATTCACAATAGAGCGTAATATCTGCATCCTTTGGCAATTCTGGAAATACTCCCTGCATCATATCCATGATGTCATGGTGTATCGCTCCCTCCACATGGCCGGCATTGAATTCCGGCAACGTGCGCACATCAATGAGGTATTTCATAATTACTGCTGAATTTCCTGAAATGTCACTGAAGTCGGCACCGCAAATTTTGACTGATCAGCTGACCATGATTCGCAATTGTAATCACCAATCATCTTGTCGTTCCATGAATATGATCCGTTTGCCGAAGCATTGGTATCGCCTGCCTGATCCTTCACCGCAATCTTATAGCCTGTTGGCGACATTGAAGTCCATGTGTATGCAAATCCATCGCGGACAATGACTGACGTATCGATACTCATCCCTTGCACTTTTGTTGAGTACTCGCCGCGGATTTTGCCGCCATCGAGGTATACTGTCCCTTCGGTTGACTGTGTCATACCCTGATCAATGTACTGCGTCACCGTACACTTGTATGATCCGCCCTGCTTGGCAAAATCAGAAAAAGCCATCTTCTTGCCAGACGTATTTGTGTTCTGTGTCTGTCCTGGCTGGTTGGTATTTTGTGATGCGCTCTGTGGCTTTCCTTTGGTTATAAAGATAGCGACAGCTGCAATGATAACGACAACTCCCAATATTGAAAGTACTGTTTTATTCATGGGTTTATTTTAGCACAAAACGAGCCCTAGCAACCCTTGAGCTTTTTCCGCAATTCCTTGTAATTCGGAACCTGCATGGAAACCAAATTCCAAAATTCTTTTGAGTGGTTGAATTCCTTGAGATGGCACAATTCATGCACCATGACATAATCAGCCAATTCAGCCGGCAAGAGTGCCAGCTTGTAATTAAAATTCAGATTCCCCGCCTTGGAACAACTTCCCCAGCGTGATTTTGAGTTGCGGATTGAGATGCGGTTGTACTTGAAACCATATGCGGCATTCAGTTCCGGCAATCGTCGGGTAATCAATTCCCTGGCCTGTTCGCGATATTGTAAATACTCTCTGCGAGTTCCGCGCAACAGATATTTCTGATCCGGACCAATGCGGCTCATATAGGCAATCTTTTTCAAAATCCAATTTGCCTTTTTTGCAATAAAATTCTCAATCATCGAAACCGGCATGCCGAGCGGTGCGGTGGCAGTCAAAGAACCGCCGGGGTGAATGGAGAGGCGGAGTGAGCGGGCGCGGGAGGAGTGTTTTAGGGTGTATGGGATGGGCACAAGTATGTCTGTTTTACTTCTGAAATACAAATAAATGCTCATGCATAATTAGTAAGAAATTCGCTTCTTTAGATTTTTTAACCCAAAAACCTGTCGCCTTGCAGTTAAATTGACGTTTAATTATATCCTCTTTCAACAAGAAACCAGCATCAAGAAATTTTTGCATAACCTTATATGCCAACGGTTGATATATTTTATTTCGACGAGTATCTCCAATTAAAATGGCACAAAATTTTCCAGGTTTAAGAACTCGGTATAATTCTCTAGCGACCCCTCCCATTTCATCTGCAAATTTTTCAATACTATGAATATTAGATAAGTCCTCACTAATTTTGCCTTCTGAGTATTTAATGATATCAGCATACGGTGGATGAGTAAGAATAAAATCAATAGAATTTTCTTGTGCCTTTTGTAAATCTCGAGCATCTCGTTTTAATACTTTTTGCCAAGATTTATTAGGAACTTTAAATCTTAAAGATTCCCTTGTTCGTTCAAGGGCTTTTTCATTTATGTCAGAACAAATAATATTTCGGTTTAAAATTTTTGCTTCAATTGCTGTTGTACCGCCGCCAATCATTGGATCAAGTAAAATATCACCTTCTTTTGAATATCTCAAAATCAGATTACGAACAACTTCAGGCGCCCAATTCCCTCGCCAGTCAGATTTATGGGTAGCCCAATTACCCCGTCGAGGGAAAGCCCACACGGTGGTGCATTCTAGGTCGAACTCCTCTGGATGAAGTTTTAATTCGTTAGTTTTTACCATTATTTAAACTTGATAGATCTAATTCAGAAACTACATTATTATTTGTGTAATTTTTTTTAAAGTAAAACGCACGTCGTCTTACTTTTATGACCCCACCATTTCCATCTGGAGCGTCAGTTCTATCTTGATTATTTTTTCCCTTGGTCTTTGGTTCTATGTAAGTTCCCATAGAACATGACAATTTATCCCCATCTCCGCGAATAATATAAGATTGAATTAGTTCCCAATCTTGTCTAAAAATTTGCTGTTTTTCATTATTTGGCGCATCAATAAACCAATCTAGTAAGATGTAGTTATCCTGGGAGCTGTTTTTCTTAGTTTTTACATCACGAGGAACACCGTAAACAATCCAGAATATTGTTTCAATTTTATTTCTAATTTTTGCAGTCTCCCAAGTCTCTTTTGCGACATCCATAAAGTTAATCATTTTTATTTGGGTTGGTTCTTTAACTTTAAGATTGTGGAGTTGCAGTGGAAGTACCTTTATTTCAACTTTTAAATCTTCAAGATCTGCCATCGGATTACCATTATTTGTAAGACCAAGAAGATTCTCTAATATTAAACCCGACGCTCCTTTTTTAAAATGAGAATGATTAGGAACACCTAAATCGGTCAATATTTGACCTATAGTTTTACCCTTATTTTGCTCAATAATATCAATGTATTTTTGAAGGGCTTTAAGTTTTTTACTTGAAATCATTGCTGTATAAACAGAAAGTTGAAACTAATAATTCGTAATAACAACTTCTGTAATCTTACCCCTTCCTGAGGCTTTTGCATTAACTGCACGTCCGGCCAATACGGAATTTATTCGTATTTTTTTACTTTGGATTTCAGAATAAATCTTATTTATAAATGACGTGTCTGAATTAGAGAGCATTACGAAACAACCTTTTTTATCAAGTGCAACAAAAATATCACGTAGTTCAATCTGTTCTTTTTCTAAAAAAGCATCTGCAGTATATGCGGTAAACGAAGATGTTCTACTTACAGGATAATATGGAGGATCAAAATAAACAAAATCACCCTTTTTAGCTTTCTTTAAAACTTCTTTATAATCCTGATGTTTAATAGTTACATTTTGAAGTGCCTCTGACACGCGTCGAAGGTTTACTTCGTCACAAATCAAAGGATTTTTATTTTTACCAAATGGAACATTAAACTGTCCAGAACGATTTACACGATACAACCCGTTAAAGCATGTTCGGTTAAGATAAATAAATCTCGATGCAATTTCAATATCAGATAGTTTTGATACATCTTTGGCGCGAATTTTCAAAAAATATTCCTTTGATACCTTATGTTTCTGTAGAGATTTTATTAATCCGTCAACATCAGACTTAATAATATTGTATGTAGTCACCAACTCCTTATTTAGATCGGATAAAATCGCATTCTTAGGTAGTAAATCAAAAAAAACCGCGCCACCACCAACAAATGGCTCATGATATGTATTTTTGAGTGGATCAAACAATTCTGGGGGGAACAGATTTCTTAATCGAAACTGAGCTAATAACTGGCGCTTACCTCCCACCCATTTTACAAATGGCTTTGGTTTATTCGCTATTATTTCGGAAATCTGCTCAAAAATCCGATCAGTCTTTTTTATAGAACCGACCAGCTTGCGCGCATAAATAGCATTGATATCAAAGCTTTTTTGCAGTTCTTTGACTATTTCGCTATTACTCATATATCCATAATACCATAGTTAAGACGCGGCTAATAATTGACAACCGGCACTAGGATAGCACTATTTTATGAAGAAAATATAAAGTTTATTTCCTAACCCACAAAACGAAAACATTAGTCCTCTTCTTATACTCCTCAAACCCCGGCAGCCGTTCCATCCCCTTCTCCGTCATCGGCACCCCAGATACGAATCGGAGGAGGAATGTGATCGTTACCGGCCCAATGATTGCCGGCAGCCAAAATGGCGCGCCGATGGCCATTATCCAGACGCCCCACCATTGAACGGCTTCGCCAAAATAGTTTGGATGGCGGGAGTAACTCCAGAGACCCTTTTGGCAGATGCTCGGTATAGTTGCCTTTTTGAGGTGTGCAGCCAAATCTTCATCCGCTGTTTTTTCTATCAGGAAGCCGGTCACCCACACCAAGAGACCAAGTCCCACCCAGAGTGGTCGTAACGGTCCAAATGTTCCGAGGACAATCAATGGCGCAGCGATAACGAAAGCGAGAATGCCTTGAAGGAAAAAGACTTGAAGAAATGAGCGGACGTAGAAGTACCAGCCGTTGCCCCAGGCGGCGCGCCAGGCAAGGTAGCGCTTGTCTTCACCGGACACGGCATGGCGCGCCGCGATATGTGACGAGAGACGGAAGCCCCAGATGAGGACGACGAGAATGGGCATGAGACGGAGATCAACACGCGGCCAGTGGAGTGCATACGTGCCGACGGCAATCATGATGAAGTACGATGCCCAGCCGATATCTGCCACGTCATTGCGGTGCTTAACAAGGCTGACAATATACCAAATGATGGCGAGCAGTATAACACCGACAGCTGCAGCGATTAGCGACTGAATAAGAGAAAAAACGAATGGATCAATCATGACATCTATAATAACACAGTCTTTTCAGCTTTAGTGTGATTTGAGGTATACTAGATTTTACTAATGTAGTACAAACTACTATCCAGCCCAAAATATGAAAATAATCTTTACCAAAATTTCACCCACCCATCACAGCCTGGAATTGCTGCGCGATGACGGCAGCTGCGAATACACCGAGATCGAAACCAAAACCTTCATGCCGCACGATCTCATCCACTACGCGTTTGAATCAGAAGCGGGATTGCAGAATTCCTTTTGGGGCTTGCTGGATAAGGACAAAACACTGGCTGAGTTGAACGACAAACAATTCCTCACTGACCTCATCCAATCGAATTCTGAGATTGCTCAGACGGAAATGATTACAGGCATTCTCCATGGTCTTGCAAAAGGAGAAGCTACCGTTGAACAAACAATGGCCGGCGTAGAAAATGCCTTCTCAGCCAAAAGTATTCCCGTGCCCGATTACCTCACGAGAGATTTTCTCACCAAACTAAAAGAACGTTTCCGACAGTTGCTTGGAAAATGGAGTGCGATGAAAAAAGGAGAAAAGATGGAGTTGGAATTCTAAAACTAAAACACCCGAGTCATAACTCGGGTGTTTTAAACAAAAAATCCATTACTTGGTCCTGGCGATAACCTACTTTTGCCCCTGTGGACTATCATCGGTTCTTTCAAGCTTAACTTCTCTGTTCGGAATGGGAAGAGGTGTGACCTTGAAGACAAATCACCAAGACCAAATAATGGAAATTATTTTGGTTTGTATATTTAATGTGTGCGATTGGTATGAAGCAAGTTCGCATAAACTTGCATGTGATTTTCAACTTTCCTAATAGGAATCGGGCAATTAGTACGTCTCAGCTGAACACATTACTGTGCTTACACTTAACGCCTATCAACGTAATCATCTCTTACGGCCCTCAAACGATATCTAATCTTGAAACTGGCTTCCCTCTTAGATGCTTTCAGAGGTTATCCATTCCGAACATAGCTACCGAGCAGTCCACCTGGCGGTAGAGCTCGTACACCAGAGGTTCGTTCACTCCGGTCCTCTCGTACTAGGAGCGACTTTTCTCAAATATCAACGCCTGCAGTAGATAGGAGACCAACCTGTCTCACGCATGTTAGTTTTACATCTCTGATTGCCACCAGAGAACCTTCATTACTGAAGGAATCGGACTATATCTTTATCTCTTGCGAGATAGCTAACGTATAGTCTCTACGGGTGAAAGAATAGATTGTTCTTTCTTCCCTCGGTATTGTCCACTAGTGTGGATTTTACCGATATTAGTTAGCAGTACAAACAACATCGCTGTCATTTGCCGCCGTGATGCACATAAACTTGTGCATGGTTGAAATTCTCAGATTTCGAAATACATCATCTACTGAAATGTATCTCTTATAAACAGCTACTAAATTCTTTCTTAGTAATCCTCGTGGGTTCAAACGGGTTCAAAAGTTGAATATGTTTCCATACTCGACTCCTGAACGGTTTGAACCCAGCTCGCGTACCATTTTAATTGGCGAACAGCCAAACCCTTGGGACCTTCTCCAGCCCCGGGATATGGTGAGCCGACATCGAGGTGCCGAACTCCGCCGTCGATATGAACTCTTAGGCGG